>CAKOVA010000009.1 GCA_934120735.1 uncultured Prevotella sp. | reverse complement strand
AAACATAAAGTTTTTCGGGCAAAGGTAGTAAAGCTGGAAGCCCACACAAAGGCGGCTAAAGTTGGATGCTTACGAAGGACCTATTACTTCGTCATAACTACCACAACAATTGCGGTGGCGAATAAATTGCGTATGACCTCTCTCTTCGTCTAAATAACAAACATTTCCCACATCAAGTATATAATATCCTTTACACTTAATCAGTTCAGTAAAATGAATATTGGCATATTCGTTACTGAGGCAAAACTCCCGAAACTGCTCAGAAACAATCGTATAATGGTCATACGTCGTTACCATATTACGACGGCTTTTCAATTTATAATTAGGATTAGGAACATCTTTTATCCTATTTTTACAAATTGAACAAATATCAGGGCGATCATCTGTGGAATCGTACATAAAACCATGTTCATCACCTCCTATTAAAAAATGTGCTACCAGGGTGTCCATCTTAAATTGTTGTTTTTATAAAAATTTCTATAGTTGAAATGAAGCTTTTTGCTAAACTATCAACTTTTTGTAATGCTGGCAAAGTATAATTTAACACATCAAAATAAACCGTTGTAGAACGGTCTATGCGGACTAAGCCAGTTGTTTTAAAACCATAATTCATACAACAACACAAAAAATAATCTTTTGGCTAATGTGACAAAAATGTGCTTAACTTCTTTGTCCCATTAGCCTGATTTTATCGTTTTGAGATAGCGAAAACAATATTTTGGGGTTCTCCTTTATCACAACATCTGCTAATTTTGCATTTCGGGCATTGCTTAAACCTATCTGTTGATCTTTTACGTTATTATAACTTGGATAAGCAACGTTAATTTTCCTCATTCAATCGTCCTATATTTTCATATAATTCCAATCCTTTATCAAATATGTTTTTATATCCTTTACATGTATTACCTATCAAATTAGTACCTTTTATAAAAATATTATTATTAACAGTCATTCTTTCAAAAAAATGACAATCAAAAAAATCAAAAAAACCAAGGAAGATATTATTATGTATATGTATTTCCGAATAATTATGTCCGCCCATCTCATGATTTATATCATTAAGAACTATGCAATTCTCTAATACAAATCCTTTGCGAAACCACGTTGAATTCAAATACATATTCTTTATTACACATTCTTTTATATAAACAGGTGTTTTTATTTCAGAATAATTGAAGTCAATATTCACATTGCTAATACCTTCTATTATGATTATATTATTTTTTTGATATTTTAAATAATTGTCATCATTTATAATTATTGATTTATTTTCTACCATTTTAATTCTCCAAATATAATAATGGGATTTGCCGTCGGACGGTTTGAATATCCAGGAAATAAGTTTAATGAACGAATTTGTCCATTGTGCACATTGATAATTAAAGACTTTTGTATGCCATTAATTGTACGATTTTTTTCGAAATTAGAATTACCATTTGAAATGTCTACGTTCTTATTTCTCACAGCGGATTTGCTACTCTTTAATCATATAAACATCCATAGATTTTATAAATTGGTCTACGTTCTTACTTCTATACTCTTCTATACTAAGCATGATTATATTTTTAAAATCTTTATTCTCATATGAAGAAATTTCTATAGTTGAAATGAAGCTTTTAGCTAAACTATCAACTTTTTGTAATGCTGGCAAAGTATAATTTAACACATCAAAATAAACTGTTTTAGAACGGTCAATGCGGACTAAGTCAGTAGTTTTAAAACCATAATTCATACAACAACACAAGAAATAATCTTTTAATAATTCTCTATTTTTTTGCATTTCACTTTCACTCTTACATGTAAAAGAAGAAAATAAAAAAATAAAGAGAAAAAAAAGGAGGGACAATTTGCGTTTCATATTATCTTTTATTTAAAATTCCATAAGTTAAATTGATATACGCCACCACTTGCATGCGATTCTGCATACCAATATCACAGTTAGATTCAAGTGCTTCATACATCTTAAGGTTTTAGTCATTAGAGAAAAGTGTTGAGTATCATCTGAATATATCGCTATATATTCTTGTATGGTATCGCAAATATAAACACTATTTTTTGATTTTACAAATAGTTAGGAATAAAAATAACAAGAGTTTCCGGTAGAGTCAGCCTACAAGTTTTGCACTTCGTTTTTGAATCTGCACAGAAAGGTTGATGATAGCCATACTCAGCCAACCGATACTTCTCCTATCTTATCCTATAAGATTACTCGTGAGTACATTTCATCATGAAAGTCAGCTACCACCTTGACAGGTCATCTGCAACGAAAACAACAATGACACCACATTTCATCTTTCGACGCTACATCTAAAAGTTTTTGACGGCCCTATCCATTTCTCGCCTGTCTTCTTTTTCCTTCAGCGTTTGTCGTTTGTCGTATTCCTTCTTTCCCTTAGCCAAAGCGATGTCTACCTTGGCTCTTCCATGCGCATCGATGAACAACAAGGTGGGAACGATGGTATGACCAGCTACCTTGATGTCGGCTTCCAACTTTCTGATTTCACGTTTCGTCAGCAACAGCTTGCGGTCACGCTTGGCTTCTGGGTTGGAGTAAGAGCCGTAGAAATACGGACTGATGTTCATCCCTTTAATCCAAATCTCACCTCGATGAATGTAGCAGAAGGCATCAACCAAAGATGCCTTACCCAGGCGAATGGACTTGATTTCCGTTCCCGTCAGCACGATGCCGGCAGTATAAGTATCAATGAAAAAATACTCAAATGACGCTTTTTTGTTCCTAATCTGTATGGGACTCTTTTTTCTTAATGCGAGTTCTTCCTTATTCATTCTTTCACAATCTTTACAAATTGCCCGATATGTTCATCCACATAACGTGCAATATTTTCCGTCCAACGCTCTTCATTTTCAACGAATTCATCGTCAAAATCGTCAAAGGCTGGGTATTTCTCAAACAACGCCATAAACTCGTCGTCAGAACAATCTTGTTCCAATTCGGCAGCATATTTACGGTAGAGTTTATGACATTTCCCTATCATCTTAGACAAATCGTGGATGTCCCAGCTTTTCAGTGCCTTGTCAAAAGGATTTCTGAAGATAAAGGGACCATAACCGTTATGAATGAGCTGTACGAATCCACCGTCCATCACTTCCTGATGAAGGATGTGATAAGCCAACAGCGTAATCTGATCCGAGTTCAGTTGTTGCATCGAGTCGGCCGTCAGTTCTCCGCCTATCGCATCATAAACCGCATCCACAATCGCCTGAAGAAATACATCCATCCCTTCTTCAGCTGCTTTTTGCAGAACGTTATCTTCGATTTTTATTTCCATCATACACTGCAAAGATATGCAATTCGTCTTGATTATCTTCACATTATTAACTATTTTTGAACTGTTTGCACACACATTACCACTTCAACCAGTTCTTTTTTGATTTATGGCCGTGGAAGTTCTTCTCGTTTCACCGGTGACCATGTACCCGTATTCGCATAAGTTAAAATTCTTTACGAAACATATTTCATTCCACATTATAATATAAAATAGCACCCAGAGAGCATTGATAGTATAATATTTCTTAATATTCATTGGAATCTCATTAATTTATTTATACCTTTGCCCAAACCGAATAAAAAAGAAAGGACTAGAAAATGAAAAAACTGATCATGTTATCCATGATGCTGTTTGCTTGTTTTACCATAGTAAACGCACAACAAAAAGCACAAATCAAGTTTGACAAAATCACTCACGACTTTGGCAAATTCAATGAAAGCACACCTGAGCAGAAGTGCGTTTTTACCTTCACTAACGTGGGTAACGCCCCACTGATAGTCAATCAAGCTGTGGCAAGCTGTGGCTGTACCGTGCCAGCTTACACCAAGACTCCTGTTCAACCAGGAAAGAAAGGTGAGATAAAAGTAACGTACAACGGCAAAGGCAGATTTCCTGGACACTTCAAAAAGACCATCACGGTACGCACCAATGGGGAGCCAGAGATGACCCGGCTGTACATTGAGGGCGTCATGGAAGAGGCTAAGAAATAAGCAAAGACTACTTTTATAGTATACATACACATAGAGGAGGGAGTATCAAAACAGTGATACCCCCTCTTTTTTTGTATCACAATGATTGCTCTGTATAACAAACCAATTCCATGTTCCCATGAGTAGCAACATCCGGAACTATCCTATTTGACAAATTGATGCGGCACAGAAGCAAAAAAAAGAGGTTGGTGCAGGATGCTACCAACCTCGAGGGACGATTTCATAAATCATGAAATCAAAAAACTGTGACAAATATAACGTTTAAGATTGACAATAACAAATTTTATCCATAAAATGTTCAATATTTAACAATCAAACAACAATAAGCTGGAAGCAGCTGTCATTTGAATCATAAAAAAAACGTTTTGTCACGAAAAATTAATATGTAGAAAAACATCAATATCAAGTATATTTTGTATCTTTGCTCCTACTAGATAACTTATAAACTAACTTTTAAAACTTATTGAGTATGAACAAAATTCTACGCATTTCAGTATTCATGTTGCTCACGTTAGTAAGCAGTCTAACGTTTGCCAAAGTCATCTTTGATGCAAAAGTTGACAAAATGGAAAGTAAGTCCGTTACAAAAGATGGAGTAGTAATCTCTGTTTGCAAAGGTGTCCTAAACAACGGCAAAGAGTATAGAATTTACAAAGGAGATACTATACAGATTTCAGCCAATCAAAACATTAGCACTGTCGTGTTTAACTGTACTAAACCAGGAAACGTTAGTTATGGCTCAGGAAACTTTACAACCGCAGATGGAGAATATTCCTTTGAAGGAAAAATGGGCATTTGGAAAGGTAACGCCAAGAACATTTTACTAAAAGCTGAAACCGGTCAAGTACGTGCCACATCCATCACGGTTTACTTTGAAGGAGAATCTGCAGATATTCCATCAACATCAGGGAATGCCATTTACAAAAAAGCGACAAAAATTGAAAGTGGTAAAAATTACTTAATCGTTGCTAACGTTGATGGAGCATTGAAAGCTGCAAAGCCATTACAAGCTACATTCGCATACGGATACTTAAAAGTCAATGATGTAACTGAAAACAATCATGCCATCACAGAAAGCAGAGAAAACGCTTTTACCATAGAAGCCTCAGGTGCTGGTTACACGATTAAAGCCTCAGATGGCAGATACCTCTACCAAGATGAACAACACAACAGTTTCCAAATAGGTGCAAATCCAACAGAAGGCCAGATATGGACGATTACGGAAAATATGGATGGAACTTTCAAAATAATCAATACTACTTTCAATAAGTACATTCAATTCTCAACGCAATACAATTCTTACGGAAGCTATAAAGATGAGCAAGGTATCATGCCCATGCTTTATGTAGAGGATAAAAGCAGCGAGCCAACTCCCCCTACCCCAAATCCATTAGAAACAAAAAGCCTAACAGAGTTTATTCAACTGAAAAACAACACGCAAGCTAATCTTAAGCTTACTAATGCAAAAGTGGTATATGTAGATGGCAAAAACATTTATCTACGAGAGGGCAACCAAGCCATCATGCTTTTTAATACCAACCTGTCACTACCACTCAATTCAACGATTAGTGGTGAAGTTGCGCTGATGTACAGTCCATTCTATGGTGTTTACGAAGCAAAAGACATTGAAGGAATGACCAATGCAGACAAATTAACCATCACTCCCGCTGCAGACCAAACACTCGACCCCATTATTGTTGAAGTTGCTGATCTCGCGGAATCAAAGCACATTGCTCACCTTGTTTCGATTAAAGATGTGAAAATAGTTTCTGAAGTATCAGGAAATTATACAAACTTCTATGCAATAACAGAAACAGGAAACAAAATTCAGCTGCACACCAGTAGCAAGAGTTCTCGTAAAAACCTCTATGAGGATAAAGCAAACGATGGCAAACAATACCAAATCATCGCCTTATTCAACAACATTTACAATAGAGTACCACAGATTGACCCTGTGCAAATAGACAACACGACAGGCATTAGAGAAATAAATCCCCAACAGCTCGAGGACAACGCACCAGTGTATAACCTCGCTGGACAGCGTGTTGACAAGACTTATAAGGGTGTTGTGATACATAATGGTAAGAAGTTTATCAACAGATAAACCATGCGCTGAAACGAGAAATCAATTATTTGATTAGCAAATACATCAAACGGACGTGTCCATCTGGCGGCACGTCCGTTTCTTATTTTATTCCCACAAAATCCATCAATACGTTTGTCATTCGGCAAGAAACGCAGCGCATCGCTCGGCACATCGCTCACCATCGATGCCGGCAGAGACGATTCCACCCGCATAGCCAGCACCCTCTCCACAAGGAAAGAGGCCACGAACGCGAACATGTTGCAGCGTTTCGCGGTCGCGGAGAATACGCACGGGCGACGAAGTTCGCGTCTCAACGGCTATCACGACAGCTTCGTTGGTCAGGAAACCACGGCTCATCTGTCCAAACTTCTTGAAGCCTTCTTGCAAACGATGAACGATAAATGGCGGCATCCAAAAGTGAAGTGGACTGCTCATTAAGCCGGGAGCATAACTGGATGCCGGCAAGTCGTATGACAATTTGCCATTCACAAAGTCAGCCATTCGCTGCGCCGGAGCTGTTTGTTGCCTATTTCCCTGCAACCAACAGGTGTATTCCAATTGTTCCTGCAACTGCATCATCACCAAATCGTCATTCAGCTTTTCATCGTCACTGGGCATCAACATGCCTGCCTGGCGAACGTCTTCAGGATGCAATTCCACCACCATGCCCGCATTCGACCACTTCGTTCCGCGGTTACTGGGGCTCATTCCGTTCACCACTATTTGCCTCGGACCCGTGGCAGAAGGAATGACAAAGCCACCCGGACACATGCAGAACGAGTAAACGCCACGTCCCTCCACCTGACTGACAAATGAATATTCGGCCGCCGGAAGATACTTTCCTCTTCCACGCTTGTCATGATATTGTATCTGATCGATCAACATTGAAGGGTGTTCCAAGCGCACTCCAACCGCCAATCCTTTCGGTTCGATTTCTATTTTGGCACCACTCAAATATCGATATACGTCACGCGCACTGTGTCCGGTGGCCAGGATGACCGGTCCTCTGAACGTAACTTCCTGCCCCGAAGACAACCGGACGGCTTCAACACCCAGTACCTCATCCCCCTCGGCAGACAGCAAGAAAGCCGTCATCTTGGTTTCAAAATGCACCTCTCCCCCACTGTTGATGATGGTATTTCGCATGTTTTCAATGACCTTCGGCAACTTGTCAGTACCGATATGCGGATGCGCATCGGCCAAGATTGAAGTTGAAGCACCATGTTGGCAAAACACATTGAGAATATTCTCAACCGAACCACGCTTCTTCGAGCGGGTATATAATTTGCCATCCGAATACGCACCGGCGCCACCTTCACCAAAACAATAGTTGCTTTCAGCATCAACCTTCTGCGTCTTGGTAATCATGGCGAGGTCTTTCTTGCGCTCCCTGACATTCTTCCCCCGCTCGATGACCACGGGTTTGAAGCCCTCTTCAATCAAACGAAGTGCGGCGAAAAGTCCCGCCGGACCAGCACCCACCACGATGACGTGCGGCTTTTGGGACACATCCGGATAGACCGTCCTAACGAATTCCTCATCCTGTGGCAACTCATTGATGTACACTCTCAAACTAAGATTCACATACACCGTTCGCTGCCGTGCGTCAACAGACCGTTTCAACACCCGCACATGCTTCACCGTTCTGGCATCCAGTCCCTTTTCTTTGGCCAGATATTCAATGATGGATTGCTCGGAATGAGCATGCTGAGGAAGCAGTCTGATTTGAAATTCTTTGATCATGAATGAAGAAATTTTGTAGATTTTCGACAAAAAAGGATGTCACAAAACACCTTATCTCTTTGCAAAATAAGTACTTTTTTTCCAGCTACCCAAGTATTTTTCAGATTAAAAACCAGCTCTTTTCAAAGTTCATGCCCATCGAAGGGAAATCAATGTTGCATGATAAGCCATTCAAAGTTTTTTCGTACTTTTGTAACCAAATATCGACTTCGCAGCATGATGAGGCATGAAACTCAATGCGTTCACCATCGTTGTAGGCTGGATAACGCCCAAGTTTCTGTTCGTAATGCTGAGAAGCGAAATCAACAAATCATCAAAACCACTTTTGTCGGGTGGCATAAAACATTAAAAAACAGTAAAATGAAAGTATTGAAATTCGGCGGAACATCCGTGGGTTCCGTCAAGAGCATCCGCTCCTTGAAGAGAATCGTAGAACATACTGCCAAGCAGCAACCGGTGCTTGTGGTAGTTAGTGCCTTGGGAGGCATCACCGACCAGTTGCTTGCAACCGCCCAACAGGCCTTGCAAGGTGATGACGAATGGAAACAACAGTTCAGCGAGATGGTAGACAGGCACCATAAACTCATTGACACCATCATCACCGACAATACGCAGAGAGAAGAGTTGTTCAATACCGTTGACGCCCTGTTTGAACAACTACGATCCATTTATTTCGGCGTTTATCTCATTCATGATTTAAGTCGGAAGACGCAAGACGCCATCGTGAGCTATGGCGAACGGTTGAGTTCGAAAATCGTCGCCACGTTCATCAAAGGCGCAAAATGGTACGATGCCCGCGAATTTATCAAGACCGAGCGCAAGCATGACAAGCACACACTGGACAGTCAACTCACCTACAAACTGGTTAAACACACATTTGCCACCCTCCCCCGCATCTCCCTCGTGCCGGGTTTCATCAGTCAAGACAAGAATACCAACGAAATCACCAACCTCGGACGAGGTGGGTCAGACTACACGGCATCCATCATCGCAGCGGCTCTGAACGCGGAGATACTGGAGATATGGACCGATGTCAACGGATTCATGACGGCCGATCCGAAGGTCATCAAGACCGCTTACACCATCAACGAGTTGAGCTACATCGAGGCTATGGAGCTATGTAACTTCGGCGCCAAAGTGGTTTATCCACCAACCATCTACCCCGTGTGCGTCAAAAACATCCCCATCAAGGTAAAAAACACCTTCAACCCAGACGGCGAAGGCACCATCATCAAAGCCCAAATAGCCAACGACGGTAAACCCATCAAGGGCATATCCAGCATCAAAGGTACGGCACTCATCAATGTGAGCGGCCTCTCCATGGTGGGTGTGATTGGTGTAAACCGGCGCATTTTCACGGCCCTGGCCGACAAGGGCATCTCCGTGTTCCTTGTCAGTCAGGCTTCTTCCGAGAACTCTACCAGCATTGGCGTACAGGAAAAGGATGCCGAAGAAGCTGTTAAGGTGCTCAACGAAGAGTTTGCCAAAGAAATTCAGACGGGAGCCATGTTCTCCATGAAAGCACAGAAAGGCTTGGCTACCATCGCCATCGTAGGCGAAAACATGAGACACCTGCCGGGAATAGCCTCCAAACTCTTTGAAACACTTGGCCGATCGGGCATCAGCGTGATTGCCTTCGCACAGGGATCCAGTGAAACCAACATATCGGTGGTCATCGAGGCGGCGTACCTTCGCAAGGCACTGAACGTGCTGCACGACTCGTTTTTCCTGTCAGAATACAAGGTTCTGAACCTGTTTATCTGCGGAATAGGTACCGTGGGCGGCAAGCTCATCGAACAGATTCGGACGCAATATGAAGAATTGAAACGCCATTCGCAGCTCAAACTCAACGTCGTAGGCATCGCTTCGTCAAAGCATGCCATTTACAGTCGTGACGGCATTGACCTGAACAATTACAGAGAAGCGTTGAAAGAATCTGACCTCAGCTCACCCTCTGCCCTGCGCGACCATATCCTCAACATGAACATTTTCAACTCCGTATTCGTCGATTGCACCGCCAGTGAAGAGATAGCCGCACTCTATCAAACTTTTCTCGAGCATAATATCAGCGTGGTGGCAGCCAACAAGATAGCCGCATCCTCACCCTACAACGAATACTTGACACTGAAACAAACGGCCGTGATGCGGGGCGTAAAGTTCAGATACGAAACCAACGTCGGTGCCGGATTGCCAATTATCGGCACCATCAACGACCTGCGCAACTCGGGAGACAAAATCTTGAAGATTGAAGCTGTGCTGAGTGGCACGCTCAATTTTATCTTCAACGAACTCTCCGCCGACGTTCCGTTCTCTGAAACCGTACGTCGCGCACAGGCTGAAGGCTACAGCGAACCCGACCCGCGCATCGACTTGAGCGGCAAGGACGTCATCCGAAAACTGGTGATTCTGACGCGAGAGGCCGGCTACAAGGCGGAACAAAAAGACGTAGAGAAGCATCTGTTTGTGCCATCCGACTATTTTGAAGGCAGTCTGGACGACTTCTGGAAACGCTTACCTCTCTTGGATGCCGACTTTGATGCCCGCCGGAAGCGGCTGGAAGAACAAGGTCAAAGATGGCGATTCGTGGCCTCCATGGAGCATGGACACATGCAAGTGGCCCTGCAAGCCGTTGACCGGCAGCATCCGTTCTACAACCTTGAGGGCAGTAACAACATCGTGTTGCTCACTACCGAGCGCTACAAAGACTACCCCATGCAGATACAAGGCTATGGAGCCGGTGCCGACGTGACGGCCGCAGGCGTATTCGCCAACATCATGTCCATCGCCAACATTTAGGCTAAACCATGACGGCCATCTTGCACAAGCTGTCGCGAGAGCCACTGTTATCACCGCACGCTTATGCTGAGAGGTGAATGACAAATTGTGAATGACAAGCCTACGCCTTTTTCATACCAGCGCAATCGTAGGAACGCACAAACCCTGTGTCCCTACGATTGCGCTGAAATGTTTCCGTTACTTTTGTCAGTTATTTTTATCAAAAAAAGCCTCTAAAATGGCCATTCAAAACTTCTATTCTGGAAAAAATCAATAGGCAAGCAAGGAGCAAACAAGCAATGACTTTTGATGAAAAAACAATTTTGTAGGCAAAAACGCTTGATTTTTTCCACAAGAACCATACTTTTACGCAGCAATTACCATGCAATACCCAGCCAAAGGCATACATATTACACGCTTATAGCATAGCTTTTGGCTTCAAAGAACTTTGAAAGATAGAGCAAAACTTTTACAGAAAACCACAATATATTGATTATCTTTTACTTGCAAATATTGTTCATATTTAGCGTATTTGAAAGCAAGTGCAAGGTTGTTTGTAAAAACGCCAAGCATTGAAGCGACCTTTGTCAAGAAAATTCGTCATCACTCTTCCACTTTATTTTTGCGCTTAGAGCACAAAAACACAGTGCATTGCAATCTGAAATTCATGCGCAACACCAGCAAATGTAGTTATCAGATTAAGAATATAGAACACAGAATGCCAAAAGAATATTCCGTACTTTTCCTCACAAAAAAATGCAATCTTTTAGGTTAATGATTATTTTTACACTTGAAAATTGGATATATAGAAAAAACTTTTATCCAATTTTCTTGAATTAATCTGCAAGAATTCATTATATTTGCATGCAGAAATAACTAAGCCTAAACAATCAAATGGTCTACGTCGAAGTATCAGAACCTAACAGACTCACCAGCTTCTACCTGGCGATGGAAGAATATATCGCGCGACATATTGACAGTACGGAGGATTGTTTCTTCATGTGGCAAGTGCCGCCAACGGTGATGTTTGGACGTAACCAACTCATCGACAATGAAGTAAACACAGAGTATTGTCAGGAAAAAGGCATCCACCTCATCAGGCGAAAAAGCGGAGGTGGCTGCATCTACGTTGACGAGGGCTGCATTCTGTTCTCCTGCATCACACACGACGACCAGGTGAACATGGTATTCTGCCAATACATCAAGCGCGTGGTAGACATGCTTCAGACCATGGGGGTAGATGCCCATTCGGGTGGACGCAACGACATTCTCATTGGCGACAAGAAGGTGTCTGGCAACGCATTCTACCATGTTCCGGGACGAAGCATTGTTCATGGCACCATGCTCTACGACACCAATATACAAAACATGGTGGCCAGCATTACTCCCAGCCAAGAAAAACTCATCAGCAAAGGGGTGCAGAGCATTCGCCAGCACATCGCTCTGCTCAAAGATCACACCACGCTTACTCTCGAAGAGGTAAAACGTTTTGCACGCCAAAACCTCTGCTCGTCGACAATCACCCTGACAGCCGATGACGTGAAGGGCATCGAAGAGATTGAGCAAGACTACCTGTCGGACGATTTTACATACGGCAACAATCCCCGTTACTCCATCGTTCACAAAAAACGGATTGAAGGCGTTGGCGAATTGGAGGTGCGACTTGAACTGAAAAACGATGTCATCAAAGAGGCCAACATCATGGGCGACTACTTCCTGACGGGCGACCTGGACAACGGCATTCTTAAGAAGCTGCGCCATGTACCTTACAACGCACAGGCTATAGACGACGCCCTGCCCGACCGTTTGGACGACATCATCAGAAACCTGAAGAAGCAACAGTTGGTTGATTTGATATTGGCTGAATGAAAATAGCCTTGCAACCATCCTGACTTGACACCAACAACAGACTACTCAAAAAATGAAAACAAAATACGAAAAATCTACACTTAAACATCAAAAACATGGAAAATAAAAAAACTTGTTTGTATGACAAACACGTGGCATTGGGTGCGCAGATGCAACCCTTTGCAGGATTTGAGATGCCCATACTGTACTCGTCCATCATCGAAGAACATCAGGCGGTACGCCAACACTGTGGCGTTTTTGACGTATCACACATGGGCGAGGCTTACATAACAGGCGCAGATGCCGAACGATATGTCAACCACATCTTCACCAACGACGTGGCAGGTGCGCCCATCAATCAGGTATTTTATGGCATGATGCTCTACCCCGACGGTGGAACGGTAGACGACCTGTTGGTTTACAAGATGGGTGAAAACGAGTTTTTCCTCGTCTTCAACGCTGCCAACATCGATAAGGATGTGGCCTGGATGCGCGAAAACGCCGAGGGTTTTGATGTAACCATTGACCACTGCTCTGACTATTATGCACAGCTGGCCGTGCAAGGACCAGAGGCGGAAGCGGTGATGAAAGAGGTGTTGCACCAGGATTGCAAGGATCTGCAGTTCTATACAGCGAAGACAGTAGACGTTGATGGTGAAAATGTTATCATCAGTCGTACGGGCTACACGGGCGAAGACGGATTTGAAATCTACGGCTCTCACGCGTACATTATTAATACATGGGATGCCTTGATGGCAAGCAAGCGGTGCGTACCCTGTGGCCTTGGCTGTCGCGATACCCTACGCTTCGAAGTGGGATTGCCGCTTTACGGCAACGAACTGTCTGCTGAGATTTCGCCTGTCATGGCTGGTTTGAGCATGTTCTGCAAACTGGATAAGGAAGAATTCATCGGCAAAGAGGCCATTGTGAAGCAGAAAGAAGAAGGCGTTAAGCAAAGAGTTATCGGTCTGGAGCTGCAAGAAAAGGCCATTCCTCGTCATGGCTATGCCGTTCTGAGGGATGGAAAACAGGTCGGAGTGATTACCACTGGCTACCATGCCATCAGCGTGGATAAGAGTGTAGCCTGCGCTCTGGTGAACAAGCCAGATGCAAAATTAGGTACTGAACTGGAAATACAGATTCGCAAAAAGACATTTAAGTGTGTGGTCGTGAAGAAGAGATTCTACGACAAACATTATAAGAAAGACTAACATGGCTGTGGGTTTCTCCCAACGGTGTTTTCCATCAACAGGACAAGTCCGAAGAGTATGGAAGCCTGTCACCGTTTCCCAAACAGCTTTTCTCAACGATGCGGGAATGAACGGAGAACACAGTGAAGCAACTATCAAGTATAACATTAATTAATATAACATATTATGGCAAAAGTGATTGAAGGACTCTATTACAGTGAGTCACATGAGTTTGTAAAAGTAGAAGGCAACATCGCCAGCATCGGTATTACCGATTATGCACAACAGGCATTGGGTAACATCGTTTATGTGGATTTACCAGACGTTGACGATGAGATAGAAGCAGGCGACGATTTTGGTGCCGTTGAGAGCGTCAAGGCTGCCAGCGACCTTAGCACTCCCGTGAGTGGTACGGTCGTAGAGGTGAATGAGGCTTTGGAAGACACCCCAGAGTTGATCAACAAAGATGCTTTCGGTGCATGGATTATTAAGGTAGAACTGTCGGATACCAGTGAGCTGGACAACCTGATGGATGCCAAGAAATACGAAGAATTCTGTAACAAATAAATACAATGACTTACAAGTTTTTTCCACATACGGAAGAGGATGTAGCTCAGATGTTGGAGAAGATTGGCGTCAAGTCGCTCGATGATCTTTATCAAGAGATTCCGGCAGAAGTGCGTTTCCAGGGGGAATACAAGCTGCCGGAAGCAAAGAGCGAACTTGAAATTCGTCAGTTCTTCAACGAGCTGGGCGCCAAAAACAAGCAACTGACCTGCTTTGCCGGCGCCGGCGTTTACGATAGGTACTACCCTTCGGCAGTGCCTTATCTGGTAGAACGTTCTGAATTTCTAACCAGTTACACACCTTATCAAGCCGAGATTTCACAAGGCACCCTGCATTACATCTTCGAGTTTCAAAGTATGATGGCCGAACTCACCGGTATGGAAGTATCTAATGCCTCCATGTACGATGGTGCTACAGCCACAGCCGAGGCCGTCATGATGGCTAAGGCCAACAACAAGAAAGCCAACAGAGTGTTGATTTCTGAGACGGTGGATCCTAAAATCCTGGCCGTTGTCAAGACTTATGCTCACTATCAGAACATAGAAATCGACCTGGTTCCGCAGAAAGAGGGTGTCACCGACCAACAACAACTGCAACAGAAGCTGTCAGAAGGCGGCGTGGCAGGTGTGGTAGTTCAGTATCCCAACTACTATGGCATCGTAGAAGATTACTCTGGCGTGGCCGACATATGTCATGAGCAGAAAGCATTGTTCATCATGAACAGCAATCCGGCAGACCTCGCTTTGTTGAAGACACCAGCCGAATTGGGAGCAGACATCGCCGTTGGCGAAGGTCAATCATTGGGCATACCGATGAATTGGGGTGGCCCCTATGTAGGCTACATGTGCTGTACCACGAAAATGATGCGTAAGATGCCTGGACGAATCGTCGGCAAGACCGTTGATGAGGATGGCCAGCGCGTGTTTGTTTTGACCCTTCAAGCCCGCGAACAACACATCAGAAGAGAGAAAGCCACATCGAACATCTGTTCCAATCAGTCGCTGATGGCTCTTTGGGTGACCATTTACCTGTCACTGATGGGCAAGGAAGGTCTGAAAGAAGTAGGCCAACTATCTTACGATGGTGCGCACTATCTGTGCGAAGAACTGGTGAAGACAGGCCATTTCTCATTGGCTTTCGACCAGCCTTTCTTCAATGAATTCTGCGTACGGTATGATGGTGACATCAAACAGTTGCAACAACGACTGATAGACAACGGCATCTTTGGAGGCATACAGGTTGGAGACGACCTGCTCATGCTGGCTGTCACCGAGAAGAGAACCAAGGATGAAATAGACAAACTAATAGAACTTGTGTCATGAATCATAAACTATATAGCAATCTGATATTTGAGTTGTCGCATCCGGGACGACGTGGGTACAGTCTGCCCAAGAATCAATTTGGCCACCATGAAATACCCGCCAAACTGAAAAGGACAGCCGATGCCGAGCTTCCGGAGTGTGATGAAATGACCGTGGTGCGCCATTACACCAATCATAGTGGGAACAATTTCGGCGTGGACAACGGTTTTTATCCCTTAGGATCGTGTACGATGAAATACAATCCGCCCATCAACGAGGAGATTGCCGCACACCCAGCTTTCGCCAATCTGCACCCTCTTCAACCGGCTGAGACGGTGGAAGGTGCCGAAGAAGTGTATGAAAACCTGCAACAGTCATTATCTGAACTAACAGGTTTGTCACGCTTCACCCTGAATCCTTGTGCCGGCGCACATGGTGAGTTGACCGGATTGATGATCATCAAGGCCTATCATGAGAGTCGTAACGACCATCAGAGAACCAAGGTCATCGTACCCGACTCGGCTCATGGCACCAATCCTGCTTCAGCTGCCGTATGCGGATTGAATGTGGTAGAGGTGAAGAGTACACCCGATGGACTGGTAGATGTTGAGCACCTCAAGACGCTTTTGGGTGACGACATCGCCGGCATGATGATGACAAATCCCAACACACTCGGTCTTTTCGAGGTGCATATCCCCGAGATTACCAAACTCATCCACGACTGTGGTGGTTTGATGTATTACGACGGAGCGAATCTCAATCCGCTCTTGGGCGAATGTAGACCAGGCGACATGGGCTTCGATGTGATGCACATCAACCTGCACAAAACCTTCTCTACGCCCCATGGTGGAGGTGGACCAGGGTCGGGTCCGGTTGGTGTTTGCGAGAAATTGGTAGAATTTTTACCCACCAACAACTGCAAGGCGAAAGGCCATACTGGCACAGCCATCACCATACATCCTTATCATGGACATTTTGCAACCTACCTGAGAGCCTATACTTACATTCTTTCTCTGGGTAGGGAAAACGTGAAGAAGGTAGGTCCATACGCGACACTGAATGCCAACTACATCATGAATAGCTTGAAAGATGTGTACGAACTGCCTATTGACAAGGTCTGCAAGCATGAGTTTGTTTTCGATGGATTGAAAGACAAGAGCACGGGAGTCACCACAATGGACGTTGCCAAACGTCTGTTAGATTATGGTTTCCACGCTCCCACCATCTATTTCCCATTGCTTTTCCACGAAGCCATGATGATAGAGCCCACCGAAAGCGAAAGCAAAGACACCATTGATGGTTTCATTGATGTGATGCGCAAGATAGCAGAGGAAGCGAAGACCAACCCTGATATCGTTAAGGGTGCACCACACGAAACACCTGTCAAGCGTGTGAATGATGTGGAAGCAGCTAAACATCCGATACTCACCTATCAACAGCTCATCCATGACAACAACTGATCTCATCATCATCGGCAGTGGCCCCGGAGGTTACCGGGCTGCCGATTATGCCGCCAAAAACGGCCTCCAAGTTCTGGTTTTTGAAGAACAGGAGGTCGGTGGCACATGTCTCAACAGTGGTTGCATACCGACAAAGTGTTTGGCGCACGATGCCTCGAAAGAGACCATACCAGCATTTGAGTTGGTGATGGAACGCAAGCAACAGACCATTCAGCAGCTGAGAGAGGGCGTGCAGACCCTACTTTCACAGCCCAACATTACGTTGGTGCGGGGTAAAGCCGTTTTCAAGGACCGCCAAACGGTGGTTGCCAACGGTGAAGAATATCAGGCAAAGCACATCATCATCGCCACTGGATCACACGCGAAGATGCCACCCATCGAGGGATTAGTGTATCAACAGGGAGGAGAATCGAATGTCATGACATCGACAGAACTGTTGAACATTGACCACGTTCCCGAGAAACTGTGCATCGTAGGTGCCGGGGTTATCGGGATGGAATTTGCTTCTGCATTCGCCAGTTTCGGTAGTAAGGTAACCGTCGTGGAGTTCATGAAAGAATGTTTGCCAACGCTCGACAGCGACATTGCCAAGCGTTTGCGCAAGTGCATGGAGAAGAAAGGCATTGAATTCTACCTGCAAGCTGGCGTGAAGTGCATTCATGAAGGTAAAGTGACCTTTGAGCGGAAAGGCAAAGAACAGACCGTAGAGGCCGATACCATCCTCATTGCAACAGGTCGTGCGGCCAACATGGATTCACTAAATCTGGACGCCACGGGCATTTCCTACGACAAAAAGGGCATTTTGGTCGATGATAACATGGAAACTTCCATCAACGGTATTTATGCCATCGGCGACACAAACGCCCGTCAGATGCTTGCCCATGCTGCAACCTTCCAAGGTTTCAGGGCCGTGAACCACATCCTTGGCAAGAGCGACAACATTCGTTTCGACATCATGCCTGCTGCCGTGTTCACCCATCCGGAGGCTGCTTCAGTGGGCAAGACCGAAGACGCTTGTAAGGCCGAAGAACTAAATTATACGATTCGAAAAGGCTACTACCGCGCCAATGGCCGCGCCCTATCGATGGAAGAGCCTGAAGGTATGGCGAAACTGATTGTTGACGAACAGAACAAAATCATTGGTTGTCACATCTACGGTGCCCATGCCGCTGAGTTGGTGCAAGAGATTTCGGCACTGATGAACATGGACATCACAATCGACCGACTGAAGGACATCATCCACACCCACCCCACTTTGGGTGAGATTTTACAGGACATGGCCATCGGTTAGGAAGGATGCGGCAGCCTTCAAGAGCCCATCAATCCAACAATAGGAGGAGCAAGACAAGATTGAAGTTATCGGGTGCATTTCGTGTACCATGGAGCTTGACTCAGGGTTGATATTCAACCAAAGCGCAAGGTCCAAATACTTCAATTTGTCTTACTCCTTTATTTTTAACTATACTTTGGCACATTATTTGCATTAATGTTATTGGAAAAATTATTAACATATCATTATATGCAAAAAGGTAACATCGGGGTTACGACAGAAAACATATTCCCCGTCATTAAAAAATTTCTGTATTCTGATCACGAAATATTCTTACGCGAACTCGTCAGCAATGCCGTAGACGCCACACAAAAGCTCAAGACGCTGGCCAAACAAGGCGACTTCAAGGGCGAAGAGGGCGACTTAACCATTCGTATCAAGCTCGACAAAGAGCAAGGAACGCTGACTATCAGCGACCGAGGCATTGGTATGAACGCTGAGGAGATAGACAAATACATCAACCAGATAGCCTTTTCTGGCGTGAACGACTTCATGGAGAAGTACAAAGAGAACGCCAATGCCATCATTGGACACTTCGGACTGGGCTTCTACTCTGCGTTCATGGTCAGCAAGAAAGTGGAAATCATCACGAAAAGCTATCGCGATGGCGAGCAAGCCGTCAAATGGAGCTGCGATGGAAGTCCGGAATTTACCATTGAGAACGTAGAGAAGGCCGACCGAGGCAGCGACATCGTGCTCTACATAGATGACGATTGCAAGGAATTTCTTGAGAAATCACGCATCGAAAGCTTGCTGAACAAGTACTGTAAGTTCCTTCCCGTACCCATCGCCTTTGGCAAAAAGACCAAGTGGGAAGATGGAAAACAGGTGGAAACTGAGGAAGACAATCTCATCAACGACACCGAACCGCTTTGGACAAAGACGCCGTCTACGCTGAAAGATGAAGATTATAAGAAATTTTACCAGAACCTCTACCCCATGCAGGACGAGCCTTTGTTCTGGATACACCTCAACGTTGACTATCCGTTCAACCTCACCGGCATTCTCTACTTCCCGCGAGTAAAGTCGAACATCGAATTGCAGCCAAACAAAATACAACTCTACAGCAATCAGGTATATGTCACCGATCAGGTAGAAGGCATCGTTCCGCAATTCCTCACGCTGCTCCATGGCGTCATCGACTCACCGGACATCCCGTTGAACGTGAGCCGAAGTTATCTGCAAAGTGATGCGAACGTGAAAAAGATTTCCACCTACATCACCAAGAAAGTGGCCGACCGCTTGCAGGCTATCTTCAAGGAAAACCGCAAAGACTATGAGGAAAAATGGAATGACCTCAAAATCTTCATCAACTACGGAATGCTCACACAGGAAGATTTCTATGAGCGTGCGAAAGACTTCGCATTGTTCAAGGATGTTGATGGGAAGTTCTTCACATACGATGAGTACAAGACCTTGATTAAGGATGAGCAAACGGATAAGGACGGACAACTGATTTATCTTTACGCCACCGACAAGGATGAACAGTACTCATTCATCGAGTCTGCCAAGGCTAAGGGGTATAATGTTTTGCTGTTCGACGGACAACTGGATGTGGCTACCGTATCCATGTTTGAACAAAAGTTTGAGAAATGCCGCTTTACACGTGTGGATGGCGACATCATCGACCGTCTGATTGTGAAGGAGGATGCCAAAGAAAACAAACTTTCGAGCGAGGAAAGCGACAATCTGTCACAAGTATTCAAGTCGCAAATGCCAAAGATGGCCCAGGTTGAGTTCAACGTAGAAGTTCAGCCTTTAGGTGAAACAGCATCTCCGTTGGTCATCACACAAAGCGAGTACATGCGCCGTATGAAGGACATGAGCAAGTTCCAGGCTGGCATGGCTTTCTATGGTAGCATGCCCGACATGTACACCTTGGTGCTGAACAGCGACCACCGACTCATCCAGGACGTTCTTGCCAAGAGCAACAAGGCGACCGAAACAGAGCTGAAACCGATACTCAGTGAGATAAAAGGTCAGGAAGCTCGCTTGGCCGCACTGCACCAGAGTCAAGACAAGAAGAAGCCGGAAGAGGTGACGCAAGAAGAGAAAGACGATTTGCAGAACACTGAAAAAGCCCTCAAGGAGCAGAAAGAGAAGAAGACGGCCGTCATCGCCAAGGCTGCCAAGGACAACCAAGTGGTGCATCAGCTCATCGACCTTGCCCTGCTGCAGAATGGCATGCTCAAGGGAGCATCACTCGACGCCTTCCTCAAACGCAGTGTTGATTTGATTAAATAGACGGTCATCAATACTGAATAAGTAAGATTTTTAAACTCAAGTCAGATAAGACGCCATCCACTATGGGTGGCGTTTTTATTTGTACGAGCAAGTAGACGAAAAGTGAAGCCAGACAGCATCCATCCCACCAGCTGACATTTTGCACCGATTTTCACGAAAGTTCTAAAAAAATCAGAAAAAGATTTGGCGGTTACATAAAAACCTTTTACCTTTGCACTCGCAATCACAAAAAGTGAATTGCCTAACGGCTCCCTAGCTCAACTGAATAGAGCATCTGACTACGGATCAGAAGGTTGTGGGTTTGAATCCCGCGGGAGTCACACAGAAGGATGGTCTTGAAGGCCATCCTTTTTTCATTTTCCCTACTTTTAGTCTAAGTGCTTGGAATTTAAACTGATTTTAGGAAAAAGACAATGTCATTGAGTTTGAAGCCCAAGGTCATTGAGTTTGAAGCCCAAAGTCATTGAGTTTAACTACCAAAGTCATTGACATTGAAGGGCAAAGCAAACGTTCACCAAACATCAGATTAAATCTCTTTGTAAGATGCTAATAATAAGGCGCTTAGAAATATCTACTTCTTATCAACAGATTTGAAAATCAGACATCTCCCGTACTGACAACTTTTCACCATCAAAATTAACCATTCCAACTAGTGAATGCGGAGATACACGCGTCCCTTTAGTCTGTCTTTTTATCAGATTCTACTAAAATCGCGCTATCCTGTTCTGTGGCATTCGCACGAATTGAAGGCGTTTAAAGATATTTATGCATGCATCACTTGGCGTTATTGGTCAAAATATGTACCTTTGACCTCACTATAAAATAAGGTAAACAGACTGTACCGTCTGCACCTTGAAACAATAACTTGAAAATGAAAATGTTGTTTACCAAGCTCTTTATAGCCTCATTTTTCATCTTTGCTCATACCATGGCTTTGTCAGCCCAACAGCCCAGCCATGCAGATTCTATATCGGTTGCGCAAAACGACAGTGCCATACAGGCTGCGATGAGCGAAGACCTTGCGGCCTCAACCGACAGTATGGGCATGGTCACAGAAAGCAATGGCGTGCACCAGTTTTTGAAAACCAAGTTCATTGAAGGCAACGCCGGCTTCATGTCGTTGGTGGCCTTAGTGCTCATCTTAGGCTTGGCGTTCTGCATCGAGCGCATCATTTACCTCAGCTTGTCAGAGATAGATGCCAAGCGATTCATGGCCGATGTAACCACAAAGATTGAGAGCAAGGATTTGGAAGAAGCCAAGCAACAGTGCCAAACGACACGCGGCCCCGTGGCCTCGATGTGCTACGAGGGGTTAAGGCGTGTGGACGAACCGATTGAGAACATAGAACGTTCGGTGGCATCTTACGGATCCGTCCAAGCCAGCAACCTGGAGAAAGGCTGTTCGTGGATTACCCTGTTCATCGCCATGGCTCCTTCGTTGGGTTTCTTAGGAACGGTCATTGGCATGATTATGACGTTCGACCAGATACAGGTGGCCGGCGACATCAGTCCCACCATCGTGGCCGCGGGTATGAAGGTGGCACTCATCACCACGATTTTCGGAATTATCGTAGCCCTCATCTTACAGGTGTTTTACAATTACATCCTGTCAAAAATAGACCATATCACGGCACAGATGGAAGAGTCGGCCATCACGCTGCTTGATGCACTGATGAAACACAAATTATCGAAATGAAGCACATCGACCTACAGCATCGTTCAACGGAACAGCTCTCCAGGTGGGTGCTGTACGCATTATCAGCTCTGATGGTCTGCCTGTTCGCCCTCTACTATCTGGTGGGCTATGACCAGCCGTACGTTGAGAACCCCGACTTTAACGAGCCTTTACTCACTACCGCCCTACTCTTCTTCATGTATGCGCTGTTGGTCACTACCGTTGGCATCGGTGTTTGGTCAATCTTGCATGAAACAAAACGCCGGCGCAGCGAGTCAAAGGTATGCAATGGCATCCCCACATCATTAATTAGTCGCTGCGTGGCGGGTGGAACGCTGATGGTCTTCGTCCTGACATTTGTATTGGGTTCAACACAACCGCTGATGACTAACGGAAAGAGTTTCACGGACGGCATGCTCCTTCGCATGGCCGACCAGTTCATTAACACCTCCATCTTCCTATTGATAGCGGCTGCCTTGGCTGTGGCTTTTGGCATGACAAGATATTATCGTAAGCAAAAAAGAGAACATGCTGATTAGGAAAAGAAGACATGACATCCCTGGACTGAACACCACTTCAACGGCCGACATCTCGTTTATGCTGCTGATATTCTTCTTGGTAACCACCTCTATGGACGTGGATAAAGGACTGCGCAGGCAGTTGCCACCGGCACAGCAGGAAAAGATTGAACAAGAGAGCTTGGTAGATAAGGGCAAACTGATGGAGCTGAAAATAACGGAAGGCAATGTATTACTGCTCAATGGGCAGCCCATCAACAGGGACGAGTTGCGCATCAGGACGGAGGAATTCATCACAAGAGTAGGCAAAGAGCATCTCATATCTGTAAGCGCATCACCCGAGTCGGCATACGAAACCTACTTCAACCTGCAAAACGAGCTGATGACTGCGTATAAAAACGTGCGCAACCGCCTGGCCCGCCAACGATATGGGCAAGCACTCGAAGCATGCAACGAGGCTCAACGGAATGTCATCATGGAACAGTGTCCGCAACGGATTGCAGAGACATATCAAACAAGTGTGGAAGGAGCCAAGCCATGATTAGCTTCAGAAAGCGACAACATTTTGTGCCGAACCTGAACACGGCATCCCTACCCGACTTGATCTTCACGGTGCTGTTTTTCTTCATGATCGTAACTCACATGCGTGAGGTGACGCTCAAAGTGAAGTATCGTGTGCCGCAAGGAACAGAATTGACGCGACTTACCAAGAAGTCGGCCGTGTCGTATGTCTACATTGGCGTTCCCCTCTCTACTGGCGGAACAGCCAATGAAAGAAATGTCCGCATCCAATTGAATG
Source organism: uncultured Prevotella sp. (assembly GCA_934120735.1). Classification (GTDB taxonomy): domain Bacteria; phylum Bacteroidota; class Bacteroidia; order Bacteroidales; family Bacteroidaceae; genus Prevotella. Next base: position 24,886 of record CAKOVA010000009.1, on the reverse strand, counting down.
ACAAGTTTGTCACAGCTGATGACCTTGTGGACTACATCACCGAGGAGCGTCATCGCATGTCACCCGAAGACTTGCAGCTAATGACGGTATCTATTAAAGCCGACAGACAAGTGCGAATGAGCACATTAAACGAGGTAAAGCTGGCACTAAGAAAGGCTAACGCCCTGCGTATCAACTATTCGGCCACGGAGAAGCCATCGCCGAAGAATTGAGAATGAGTGGCCATCCATACATGACGGGTGCCGTTGACACAGCCACGACAATCGACTTAACAAACAAGACAAGAGAAACGAAGAACTTTAAACACAACGTGTTCATGACTTCATTTCTCTTATCCTATAGCAAAAAAGTTGAAGCCTTCCTTGACTTCAACTTATTCATAACTTATTCATCAATCTTGATAATACACCCGCTTTACCCTGTTGCTCACCCCCGTAAGCACCTCGTAAGGGATGGTTTCGAGCGTGTCTGAGAGTACGGTCACAGGCAAATGATCGCCAAAAATCTCCACTTGGTCGCCTTCCTTGCAATCAATTCCCGTCACGTCAATCATGGCCACGTCCATACAAATGTTGCCCACATAGTAGGCACGCTGCTCATTAACCAAACAAAAGCCATGCCGATTGCCCAAACGCCGATTCAATCCATCGGCATAACCGATGGGAATGGCAGCAATCATGCTATCGTGTTCAATCTTTCCCTTTCGGCTATAACCTACCGTATCGCCAGCTTTGACCATACGCATTTGCAGAATTGTGGTTTTTAAGGTACTGACGTGATTGATTACTTGGTTGTTTCGAGGGTCGATGCCATACAGTCCTAAGCCCAGCCTGCACATGTCCAGCTGCCGCTCGGGGAAATGTTCAATACCGGCAGAGTTGTCTATATGGCGCAAAATCTTGTGTTGAAAAGCGGCTTGCAACTGTTTACTTGCCTTATCAAACAAAGCGAACTGTTGTGCGGAGAAGTTGTCAAAGTCATCGTTATCCGACCCTACGAAATGCGAAAATACCGAACGCGGAATGATGGCGTCTTGATGTTTCAAACGTTCTATCAACCGCTCCATGTCATTATTGGGATCAAATCCAAGCCGATGCATGCCCGTATCAAGCTTGATATGTACAGGATAGTCGGTGATACCCTCTTTCTCGGCAGCCTTGATGAGTGCTTCCAGTAAGCGGAAAGAGTACACTTCGGGTTCCAAGTCGTAATCGAAAAGCGTTTTAAACGAGCTCATTTCGGGGTTCATCACCATGATATTGGCAGTGATGCCATTCTTTCTGAGTGTCACACCCTCATCGGCAACCGCCACAGCCAAATAATCCACACGATGGTCTTGCAGCGTCTTGGCAATCTCTACTGCACCCGCGCCGTAAGCATCTGCCTTAATCATGCAGACCAACTTCGTGGACTGCTTCAAGAATGAACGGAAATGATTCAGGTTGTCAACCACCGCATTGAGGTTCACCTCAAGGATTGTCTCATGCACTTTCTGCACAAGTAACTCGCTAAGCCTGTCAAATCCAAACCTGCGGGCACCCTTCAGCAGGATTACCTCATCGCGCAACGCATGGAACACACCACTCTTGATAAAAGCTTCTACCGTTGGAAAGAAATACTTCTGCGTCACTTTGATGGCATCTTGCTGCTCAGTAAGCTGCGGACCGATACCAATCAGCTTAGTCACACCACGCTTTACGGCTAAGTTGGAAACCTCTCTGTATAGTTCGGATGCCTCTCGTCCACTCTGATCAATGTCGCTCAAGACCAACGTTCGGCTACGCCCTTGATGGTCAGGGCGACGGTTCATGAAGTCGAGTGCAATGTCCAGAGAATTGATGTCCGAGTTGTAGGAGTCGTTGATGAGCGTACACCCATGCTGTCCCTCTTTCACCTCAAGTCGCATGGCTACAGGTTCAAGTTGTTGCATGCGTTGATCCAGCACGTCTGGTGTTACCCCCAAGTGTAATGACACGATGGCGCAGACAATGGAATTGACCACAGAAGCCTCATCGATGAACGGCAGCGAATACCAATCTTCCTTACCTTTATATATATAGGTGACGGTCGTCATGGTTTCTTTCTTCTCGACAAATTTCACAAAGAACGGTGCCTCTTTGTCCTTCATCGACCAATAAAGTCGTTCACCAGGATAGTCGTATTCAGTGATGACCTTGCTGATAATTTCATCGTCAGCAGGATAAATTAGGGTTTCAGCATCGTGGAAGAGGATAAGTTTTTCACGACATTTATCCTCGATGAGTCCGAAATTCTCCTGATGCGCGTCGCCAAGGTTGGTCAACACGGCAATGGTGGGTTGTATGATGTCACGCAAAGCACTCATCTCCCCTGGCTTACTGATTCCTGCTTCGAACACGCCAACCTGCGTTTGCTCGTTCATCAACCAAACCGACAGAGGCACACCAATCTGTGAATTGTAGCTGCGAGGCGATCGGGTGACATAAAATTGGGGTGAAAGAAGCTGATACAACCACTCTTTCACCATTGTTTTTCCATTGGAACCCGTGATGCCAACGACGGGAATGTCAAACTCATCACGACGCCGTTCTGCAAGCCTTTGCAGGGCTTTGCGCGTGTCAACCACCTTGAGAAAGTTAGCTTCAGGATAAAGTTTGTCGTAACCAACTGGCACAGCCGAAACCACAAAGTTACGAACACCGCGCTGATAGAGTTCTGGAATATAATGATGACCATTGTTACGTTCGGTCACCAAAGCAAAAAATAAAGTTTCTTCGGGAAAACAGAGCGATCGACTATCTGTCAAGATGAAGCCTATTTGTGCATTTTTTGTCCCATAACGCCGCGCACCTATGAGTGTGGTAACCTTTTCGATACTATAAGTCATACAAGTCAATATTTATCAATACAAAGGTAAACTTTTTCTGATGGATGCCAAAATGAATACAAAGAAAATGGCTGATAATAGATTCAACATCAAAATGCAACTACATATGCTAATTAAATAAAAAGACCTCAAGTGGAGTTTGGTTCACTCCACGAAATCGCTAAGAAGAATTTTTATAGGACAAAATTTGTTCATTCCATTGAAAACAACTACATTTGCAACTATCCATCAAATTGGGCAAACCAACAATGAGACAACTGAAAATCACAAAATCAATTACGAATCGGGAAAGTGCTGCTCTCGATAAGTATCTTCAGGAGATTGGACATGAAGACCTAATCTCCATAGAAGAAGAAATTGAATTGGCTCAACGCATCAAAAAAGGTGACCGAAAAGCATTAGAGAAGTTGACCAAAGCCAATTTGAGATTTGTGGTTTCAGTGGCAAAGCAGTACCAGAATCAAGGTTTAAGTCTGCCTGATTTGATCAATGAAGGCAACTTGGGGCTGATTAAGGCCGCTGAAAAATTTGACGAAACACGTGGGTTCAAATTTATATCGTATGCCGTTTGGTGGATTAGACAAAGCATCTTGCAAGCCATAGCCGAACAAAGTAGAATCGTAAGGCTTCCTTTGAATCAAGTAGGCTCTGTCAACAAAATCAATCGGATTCTGAATAAATTCGAACAAGAACACGAAAGAAGACCAAATGTTGATGAGATAGCTGACCAGATAGACCTGCCAGAAGACAAGATTGTAGAGGCTATGAAAGTCAATGGCAAGCACATCTCTGTTGACGCACCCATCATGGAAGGAGCGGATAGTAGTCTCTTAGACGTGCTTCCTAACACGGAATCACCCATGGCTGACAACGAGTTGGTGATGGAATCATTGCGAGAAGAGGTAGCTAGTGCATTGAATGTCCTGAATGAACGTGAACGGAACATCATCGAATGCTTCTATGGCATCAACCAAAGAGAGATGACACTGGAAGAAATTGGGGATAAATTTGGGCTCACACGAGAGCGCGTCAGACAAATCAAGGAGAAGGCTTTGCGCCGGCTCAGACAAAATACGAAGAGCAAACAGCTCAAAGCCTACTTAGGCAGATGAGTGTAAATAGGTAAAAAGATTATTTTTTTAGATGCTATTTCACCTATGGAAAAGCATCTTTACAGTAAAAAAAATGAAAGTTAGAAAACTCTTATTGATTATTTTCACCATTGTGATTTCAATGCATGTCAATGCTGCAAAAGAATCAACAGGCACGCATATGTTTGGTTTTGCTGCATCGTTTAACGATTCTACCATCTACATCACGGAGATACAATATGTTGATTCCGCCTATATCGGCAAATCAAACTTCTTGTTCAGCAGAGAGAATTATTCCTATCAACTGCAAAATTACCTACGTTCTATCGGTGCTGTAAACCCCACTTGCATTACAACTTTCGCCAAAGATCAGAAGAAAATTGAAAAAAAATATCTTTCCATGCGGAAGAAATATGAGAAGAGTGGAAAGTATACCATCAAATATATTACAGCAACAAACTTCAGGTATCAGGGCATAATGCCTCAGGCAAGCGACTTGGAACAAGAAAAAGCGGCTAAAAGAAAAGCCAAAGAGGCTAAAAAAGCGGCTAAGATAGCTAAGAAACAAGCCAAAAGAAAACAAAAATTGGCAGAGAAAGGAATCATTGAAACGAGCCATCCTGCGGCAGCTAAAGATACAATACAATAGATTCTTACTTGAAGAAAACCGGCATTCATGGACTTGCAAACAAATTATTTCACCATAGCTGACCATCATCTCTGCATCAGTTTTCTTCCATCACAGAAGAACAGTATGCATCTCATCCCTTCTTTTGAACCTTTCAGAAGTGAAAAATTCGAAGAAGATGATGAGCTTTTTTTTGAGCTGAAGGTAGATGACAACTTAAAACCCATCGCCAAAGAAAAGCGCGAACTCATCAGAAAGTTCGAAACAGGGAATGGCGATACCACCGTAGATTTACTCGACAACGGCGGCTATCAGTATATTATTAAGAATGTAAAGGGTGCAGATTGCTGCATGCTACAAACCGACAAAGACTTCAAACACTGCAAGTGTGCACTCAATGGCAACTACAACATGCGCTGTTTTGGACTGAGTAACGCACTTATGTTGATCTTTGCTTTTGCAGGAAGCCGCAAAGAAACCCTCCTCATCCACGCTTCACTGGTTCGACAGGCAGGCTATGGATATGCCTTTATCGCCAAGAGTGGAACCGGAAAAAGCACACAAGTGAGCATGTGGCTGCGATACCTCGAAGGCTGCGACTTGATGAACGACGACAATCCCGTCATCAGAATAATCGATGGCAAGCCCTATATTTATGGCAGTCCATGGAGCGGGAAGACGCCTTGTTATAGAAACGTGAAAGCCAAACTGGGTGCCATCACACAAATAGACCGTGCCAGTGCAAACAGCATTGAGCCGCTTAAACCCGTCGAAGCCTTTGCCTCTATGCTCGTTTCATGCTCTATGATGAAATGGGACAAAGACATATTCAACCGCATCTGTGACACTGTCACCCACATTATCGAAACAACTGGCATCTACATTCTGCACTGCCTGCCCAACAAAGAGGCTGCCGAAGTTTGCCATAAGGCTATTGCAAAACAATAAAAAGGAAGATAACAAAAGAGAGTGCCCATGTCTTCAAATTCCCTAAACACGCATAGTCATCAACCTGCTACTAAAGAGTTGCAGATTGAAAACCGTAAGTTTCTTCCTGAAGTTATCAGGCTATTGAATGAAGGACATACGGTAACTTTGCAATTGAGAGGCTTCAGCATGCGCCCTTTCCTTGAGGACAATCGTGACAAAGCACTCCTGTCCAAGGCTAAAGACATACAAGTGGGTGATGCAGTTTTAGCAGAAACAGCCCCGAAGCATTACGTCTTACACCGAATTATCAAGATTCAAGGAGAAACGGTCACACTAAGAGGAGACGGAAACTTAGGAACAGAGGTGTGTCATATCAATGACGTACATGGGTATGCGATTGGCTTTTACCGCAAAGGCCGCACCAAAATCGATAAGACCAACGGCTTCAAATGGCGCACCTATTCGCAGATTTGGACGGCTCTTTATCCCATCAGACGCTACCTGTTGGCTGCGTACAGAAGAATATGGATTCCGCTGTTTGGCCCTATTTAATCAGAAACAATTATAAAATAATATGAAAGCAAAAACAGGATTTAATCTACGCAACGTGTGTGGTGAGCAAGTTATCGTTGCTGAAGGTAGAGAAAACATCGACTTCAGTAACATCATATCCATGAATGAAACCTCAGCTTACTTGTGGAATGCCATTCAGGACAAGGATTTTACCGTTGACGACTTAGTAAAATTGCTTACGCAAGAGTATGATGTAGACGAACAGACGGCTCGCAAAGACGCACAAGCGTTGGCTAACCAATGGCTCGAAGCTGGAATTTGCGAATAGTTCATTCCCGCTCATCCATTAACCAGTAACGCCATGGCGATAAGACAAATGTCTACGTCATGGCGTTACTGATTACAAACGTTCAATCAACAGACCACCCGATAGGGTTATTTCAGTTCGTCAATAAAGAAGTTTGCAATCTGCCGCATCAAGTGATTGCGGGTGTTACCGCCATAAATACTATGATTGCGGTTTGTATAATAAATCTCTTTAAAGTCTTTATCTGCCTGAACCAACGCCTCTGCATACTCAAATGTGTTTTGCGGATGCACGTTATCATCGGCCAAACCATGACAAATCAACAATGCACCATGCAGCTTCGTCGCCCGCTCTATCGGGTTAACGGCATATCCATCGGGGTTTTCTTTTGGTGTTCGCATGTATCGCTCGGTATAAACCGTGTCATAAAACTTCCAATTGGTAGGAGGCGCTACGGCAACACCAGCCTTGAACACACCACGCCCCTCGCTCATGCTCATCAGCGTATTGAAGCCGCCATAGCTCCACCCCCAGATGCCAATGCGGTTCTTGTCAACATACGACTGCTTGCCAAGCCACAGGGCTGTTTCCACTTGATCTTTAGATTCTAATTCGCCTAACCGCTGATAAACCACTTTCTAAAACTCAGAACCTCTGCCGCCTGTGCCTCTACCATCAACACAAACGACGATGAATCCCTGTTGTGCCAGGTAATAATCAAAAGCGCCTCCCTGTCCCATGGAACCCGCATTCCAGGAGTTGGTCACTTGTTGGCTGCCTGGTCCGCTATACTGAAAGAGGATAACCGGATATTGTTTAGATGCATTGAATTGAGCGGGCTTCACCATCCATCCGTCCAACTTTACGCCCTCAGATGTAGTGAAAGAAAATGTATCCTTGGGTGTCCAACCGTAGTTCGCTATTTTTTTCCACAATGACGCATTGTCAATCAGCGTGGACATCACCTTTCCTTTATTGTCCCGAACGGTATATACATACGGATGATCGTAATCGCTCCATGTATTGATGAAGTATTGATAATCGCCAGAGAACTGCGCAACGTTCCAACCTTGTTGCTCCGTCAGTCGATCGGTCTTACCGTTCTTGTGCGAAACACAAATCTGACGGTCGTGTGCATTCAGTGCGGCAGCCTGATAGTAAACATCACCGGTCTTTTCGTCGTAGCCATACCAAGCTGTAATGTCGTAGGGACCAACGCCGATGGTTCTAATCATCTGACCGTTCATGTTATACAGATACCCTTTCATATACCCGTCCCGATCGCTGGGCAGCAAAATGCTGTTCTCGCCAATGATGACACCTTCCATGGCTTCTTCTTTGACATACTTCGGTACACGCTCCTTGATCAACAGCGTAGCCACGGTACTCGAGGGATTGACGGCATACAAATGCATTTCGTCCTGATGGCGATTCAAGGTGTAAACGATAATCTTGTTAGGATCAGTCGTTGGCTTGATGCGGGGAACATAGCCATCGGCATCCAACGGAACCTGCAACTGGCGGGTTTGATGGCTCTTTACATCATAGCTCCACACCGTCACTTTTGAATTGTCCTGACCGGCCTTGGGATATTTATAAGTATATAGTCCCGGGTAATCAGCATATTGAGGCTGCTCAGGTCGCAAGCCCTTGAAAAGCTGCAAGGCATAACTCTTCACTTTTGACTCGTCGTATTTAATCCAACAAATCTTGGTTCCATCGGCGTTGAAGCAGAATGAAAGATTGTGTCCAAACTCTTCTTCATTCACCCAATCAGGCACTCCATTGATGATTTCGTTAAACTTACCATCTTTCGTGACCTGACTTTCGGCGTTATCGTACAAGAGTTTAATAAGGTGGATGTTGTTGTCGCGCACGAAAGCAATCTGCCTACTGTCGGCCGACCACACCGGAACCTGCTGCGGTCCACCCTCTGAAAGGGGCTCCAACTTCGTACTGGCAATGGTATAGATATAATATTGTGCCTTGAACGAACGGCGATAAATACGTTCGGTCTTGGTCTGGATGAGCATTTTCGCTCCGTCTGGCGACAGGATGTACCCGTCGAACGAATCGATTTTCGCACCCATCGTATGGTTCACGTCAAACAATACGGCCGTCTGTTTCCCCGTCTTGAACGAGAACCTGACAACACGTTCGCCGTCTTTGCTGATTCTTGCATACTGGTCGGTACCCACGATGGGTTTGATTCCACTCAAACGCTCTGCCGCAAAAGTGCCATCTTGGATGGCCTTCAGGGTGATTCGTTCGGCCGAATGGATGTTTGAGGTTGCCATGAACAGTGTTATAATCCCTAAAATGATCTTTTTCATTCTGCTTGATTTCTTAATGCTAATGATTGCAAAGATAGGCAATTTTGCGTATTTTTGCAAGTGAATGAAACAATTATATCGTGACTTTGGCTCGTGGATTCGCACGTATTTTGATGGTCCGGTGCAGAAGATTTCCGTTGACGCGGGCTTTACCTGTCCTAATCGGGACGGCAAACTGTCAACAGGTGGCTGCACTTACTGTGACAACCGAGCGTTCAATCCCTCCTATTGCGATCCCAGGAAGACCATCCAAGAACAGTTGGAAGATGGAAAGGCGTTCTTCTCACGCAAGTATCACGGCATGAAATACCTCGCTTACTTTCAAGCTTACACCAATACTTACGCTTCTCTTGAATCACTCAAGCGCATGTATGAGGAGGCGTTGCTGGTGGAAGACGTCGTGGGAATCGTCATAGGAACCCGTCCCGACTGCATGAGCGACCAGCTGTTGGACTATTTGGAACAACTGAACAAGCACACTTTTCTCTTAATAGAATATGGTGTAGAAACGACCAACAACGACACGTTGCAGCGCATTCACCGAGGACACACCTTTGAATGCAGCAAAGCGACCATCGAAAAGACGCACGGGCGGGGCATCCTGACAGGCGCACACGTCATCATCGGACTGCCGGGCGAGTCGGCCGAAGACAGCATTGGGCAAGCTCCCATCATCTCATCGCTGCCCATCGATGTGCTGAAAATTCACCAAATGCAGGTGATACGGCATACGCAACTGGCAAAACAATACGCTGAAGCCCCATTCCACACCTACACCGTAGACCAATATCTTGACGTCATCATCCGCTACATAGAGCGACTTCGAAATGATTTGGTACTCGAACGCTTTGTCAGTATGTCACCACCCGACAGGATCGTCGCACCCAAATGGGGACTGAAGCCTTATGAATGGATGAATTTGTTGACCCAAAGAATGATTGAACGGAACACATGGCAAGGAAAGTTATGGCATCCATCCGCAAATATCACCATGGATGTTGAATGATGTTTGCAACTTTCTTCAATGCTGAATTTTCTTGACAACACCCTGCTCATATTTCGCTTGTAAACAAACAAACGGTCCGCACGGCTCAAATAAGCGAAATATGGCGCAATTTTCTATCACATTGAAGCACAATTCATTGCGGAGCCATTACCTAATTTCCAGACCGTTCATTACGCTGTTACGGAACAAAAGCATTGCTTTAAGAGCCTAAAGTCATAGCTATTGTCCTTCAATGGCATGACACTTGGCTCCTAAAAAGCTACATCTATCAGCATAATCTCTATGCTTTAGTCCCAACACTCGGTCTTTTTTCCCCAAAAAAGAGCTTTCTTACTCCCTGTTGGCCTATTGATTTTTTCTATAAGGAGATTTTTCAAAGGTAGTTTTTTGGTTATTTTTTTGGACAAATACAGAAAACTCAAAGAAAAGAGCAACGTACAAAGGATATATCATATATTTTGCTTATCTTCGTAACATCAATATTCATCACACGTTCGGGCATAGACCCGAATGCTTAAAAACAATATAAATATGAAGATAGGAGACAAGGCGCCCGAGATATTGGGACGCGACCAAGACGGTAATGAACTGAAGTTGGATGATTTCAAAGGCCAGAAATTGGTGTTATATTTCTACCCAAAGGACAGCACGCCCGGATGTACCACCGAAGCTTGTAACCTGCGCGACAACTATGAACGCTTTTTAGCCCAAGGCTATGCCGTGGTAGGCGTTAGTGTACAGGACGAGAAATCACACAAGAAGTTCATTGAGAAACACCAGTTACCCTTCCCGCTGATTGCTGACACGGAAAAGACACTCAACAATGCTTTTGGTGTTTGGGGCGAAAAAAGCATGTGTGGAAGAAAGTACATGGGAACCTTCCGCACCACCTTCATTATTGATGAGGAAGGAAAGATAGAGCGCATTATCACGCCGAAAGAAATCAAGGTGAAGGAACACGCCCAGCAGATACTCGGTTAATGCTGGGCTAATTTGTGGTTTCATCAAGGCTGCAAGGGCTTGCAACACCAGCGGGCCACCTTCAACATCACGCCCATACAGGGTATCTCCTTCAAGAGAAAATACTTTTTGTTGCTGCGAACCAACCTGCCACTCAAGCCTTTCAGTGGGCCATATTTGACATAAACGGGAGTGCCGGGCTTTAGTTTTGCTTGCTCCTCGCTTAAGAATTTACGCATGGCAATCTCGGGATTGCACATGGCTTGGAACTCAAACATCTGCTTGGCCGGAATCTCATAATACTTACTGTCATCCTTACTCTTACGGATGACAGATGATTTGAAGGGTGCATCCATCAGCAATTGCCGTATGGTCTTTTCGGGTTTGCTTTTCTTAATGAATACCAAATTTCGAACGACAGGTCGCAGTTGTTGACGGATGTGATGGTCTTTGTCCTCAACGTCCACATACTCCATCGGTATGAAATACTGCAACTGCTGCTCAGTCAGATAATCCATCACCAACTGGGGCTTTGCCATGAACAGCCGCACAGCAAACCATGGCGACGTATCTTCTTCATGCTGCTGAGGCAAGATGGAAGTTGATGACACATTTTCAGAAGGTTGACTATCTGGCTTGCTTTCCATAACTACGACCGTATTTCTTGGATAAATGTACGTAGCATCTCCACATCTTTCACGCCAGGCGCTGTCTCGAAACAACGATTCAAGTTAACCCCGGCGAACAAAGGATGATTGAAATGCTTGATGCGTTGTGCATCTTCGGGGCCAATGCCGCCTCCTAACAAGAATGGCGTAGACCCCTCGTACTTCTCCAAGACTGACCAGTCGGGCTTCTTACCTTGGCATTTTTCTTCGTCGGCAGACGGAACGAAGAGAAACAGGTCGACCACGCCTTCAAACTCCTTACACTGTTCCAAATCTTGTTGGGATGATATGGACAAGGTCTTGATAATCTTGATGTTCGGTTGGATATCGGGTTTGAGTGTACGAAGCAGATTCTCTATCATCACCCTGCTTTCGTTTCCGTTCAATTGAACGTAATCAAGACTGTAATTGTAGACGCGCGTCACGATGGTCTGCGGCATGTCGTCTGCGAACACACCCACCCGTTCAATGCGATCAGCAACAGACTGTGGCTCATGCTTTTGCATTCCTTTGGCCAATCGTTCTTCACTATAATCGGGTATGATGCCGGCCATGCTGCTAATCATCTCCACATAACGAGGAGAATGGGGAATGAAGTTGAAGCCCATCATGTTGATGTCTAAGGCTGATACGGCGCGAATGTTGTCGGTATCACGCATACCGCACACTTTTATTTTCATTTTGTTCATTCAATATTAAAATGATGTTGAACTCGACAAATGTACGAATTTATTTCGACAAACACCTTGAAGTAGCTCATATATATTGGATTTGGACGTTATTATCCCGCGTCCTCAAGGCCTACAGAAGACGACAATAGGCCTGGAAAAAGAGTGAAATGAATCTGTTTTAAACCACAAAAACAACTTTCACCTTATTATATAAGAGGCTCATGATTAAACGCCACATGAAAATATTGATACTATAATGTAATAAAGATATAGCTGTAACGTTATGATAATAACAAAGACATCACCAAAAATATAGCCTATGAAATACTTTACACCGGAAGAACTGAAACCCTCTGAGGTCACGCTGAACTTACTCAGACAGTTGGCTCGTACATACAGGATGGTAGACATTGATAACAAGAAGACATCCTATTGTCTGAATTAATGCCCAAAAACGCAAATGAAGAACATTCTTATTTCTCCCTCACTCCTATCGGCTGACTTTACAAACCTCAAGTCAGACGTTGAAATGATTAACCGCAGTGAGGCCGACTGGCTTCATATGGATGTCATGGATGGCGTGTTTGTGCCGAACATATCTTTTGGTTTTCCCGTCATCAGTGCAGTCTCGAAAATCTGTGAGAAGCCGCTCGACGTTCACTTGATGATTGTACAACCCGAGCGATACATCGAACAAACGGCCAAGGCTGGTGCCTATATCATGTCCGTTCAATACGAAGCGTGTACCCATCTGCACCGTACCATCCAGCAAATCCATGCAGCTGGCATGAAAGCCGGCGTGGTATTGAACCCCTCCACGCCCGTTCATCTGCTGGAAGACATCATCTGTGACGTTGACTTGGTACTGCTTATGAGCGTCAATCCTGGCTTTGGTGGACAAACATTCATCGAGAATACCATCAACAAGGTGAAACGCCTCCGGAAACTTATGGATGAATGCGGATCTGAAGCTCTTATTGAGGTTGATGGAGGTGTACAGGGTGAAACCGCTCCTCGACTTATTCAAGCGGGTGCAGACGTGTTGGTGAGTGGTAGCTATGTATTTAAATCAGAGAATCCAGAGAAGACCATTAAACAATTGAAGTCACTTTCTGCAAGCCAAGAAAGTGAAGAATGACCCTTGAGAACTTAACATAATCATGGAGCAAGAAGAAGACAAATTCGCATTCTTCTTGCTCTGATGGAGTGCATGAGCGGCCTGATTACATCATTCGTAATTCCATCTGATGCTCCTGAGCCATCTTACGCAGATTGATGATGGCATAACGCATGCGCCCCAAAGCCGTATTGATACTTACATTCGTGGTGTCAGCTATCTCTTTGAACGACAGCTGCTGATAGAATCGCATGTACACCACTTCACGCTGAGCGGTAGGCAAAAGGTTCATCATCTTCTTGACATCACAGAGAATCTGTTCGTTGACAAACTTGCTCTCAATGTTCTCGTCCAACAATTCCTTACTACCAAAGTTTGACAGGTCATTGTCTTCTGTAGCCTCAACAATCTTTTCTGATTTCTGTTCGCGGTACATGTCCATGATGATATTATGAGCAATGCGCATAACCCATGCGCAAAACTTACCCGTAACGGTATACTTCCCTTGCTGTAACTTGGTGATGACCTTCACAAAAGTTTCTTGAAAGACATCGTCAGCCACATCCCTATCTCTTACAACAAACAGGATGTAGGAGAATATCTTTGACTGATTGCGCGACAATAATAAATCAAAAGCGTGGTTATTACCATTGATATAGGCCACTGCCAATTCTTCATCTGGCAGCTCATTCAGCTTTCTCATTTTCTTAAAAATTTGATTCTAAGTAAATGTATATCTATAGGCAATGATATTTATTTGTTATAAAACCTTTCAAGATGTGCACAAAGTTAAACGAAATTAATGATTCCACCAAATTATATCATGAAAATATACGCAAGAAACCTTACCTCTCCGAAATTAAACATGGGCTTTATTGTGTGTATTTAGCTATCGAGTATGGATTATTGTTCATGATTCTTTGTAGAGTATGACTTATTGCGAATGATGACATTCTCAAATCCCATGGATTTCATTAACTGGTAGAACTGGCGGGTGGCGTTGCGTTCTGCACTCTTGATGTTTGGTGTTGTCAAGCATCGGTCAATCATAGCTTGGTAGGCTCTTTGGTAAAGATCGTCACGATCTTTAGCCTTCCACTCACCCTTTTCAAAGAAAGACTTGGTGCGAGCCTCATCAATAAAGTTGTGATCCAACAGTTTGACGGGTGGTAACATAACGACGATAGAATCTCCTTGAGGCTCTATAAAATCTTCACCTGCATCTTGTAAGTCAATACCCAACCGCAAAGTACCATAATAAATACGAACCAATTCGGCGTCACCGAAGAAGCCATGCCTAACGGTATCAATGATTTCTTCGTTGTTGATGGTCAAAAACTCCCATTGTCCAATGTCACGAATGCTCTGTATCTGCGTGGGGGTAATCTTGATTTTATCATCCTTTGACAGTTCGAACCTATTGTCTTTATTAAGATACACCAATACAATGCCCACCAACAGCAAGATGATGATGATGGAAAAAACAACCTTCCCTGATGTTTCGGACAGGCGGTTGAGCAAGTTGTGCCTTTTATTGTTATTCGTTTCCATGTTCAATCGTTGTTTTGTCAAGAAGAGTCTTAATGTCTTCCAATGTGAATTGCTTTCGGAAAGAGATGGTGGTGTCTTCCTCCCGATACCCCATTTGCTCAATCATCGGTATCAAAGTGCGGGCAGCACTTTCACGAGCCAGGTCGATAATGCCCAGTGAATTGATGTCTTTGATGATGGCGTCACGCCCTTGTTGACCGTAGCTGGCTAGTTCTTCGTCAGAGAAGTTGCTGCGAGTGAGGGCAACATATTGTTTAATTTCTTCATGATTGATGCGAGTTGACGTGAGTGTCACACGAGGATCCGGCAGGATAATCTCAATCTTTTGCCCCTTCTTTTGTACGTTCTCTTCGCTGAAATTACTGAAATCAATGTAAGCTTTCAGCGTGGCATCCATCGGAATGGCAATCTTCCGCCTGCCCAATGGAAGGTTGACACTAAAATCTTTCTTCATGAAAGAACCGTTGAGCTTCAGCTGGTCGTCATGTGTAATGATTTTGTGAACATGAACTTCAGTGGTATATAGTTTTGAACACTTTTGTATCTGCATCACCATGGTTGGGATCGTGTCCATAGAGCTGATATTTTCGTCTGTCTTTTTGTGCGAACAGGAGCAAAAAGCAATGATGCAACTGAGGATAAATATATATAATCGCATGTCTGTCTTGAGTGTGATACTATGCTGAAAACGCCGAAAACTACATGGTGTAGCAATGGCATTTTCGTATTGTTGAGTAATTTATGTTTTACAAAGGTAGAAAAATAAATTGGTAATGTCATGAAATGTGTCAAATTTATATTCTTCACATACATCTGGTTGCGTACTACAAAAATATGATGTAACTTTGCACGCTCAAACAGATTTCATTATTCTACAATGGTCTGTGAGCAACTATTATATCATCTTAAATGAACATTCATCACCCTGTTTCACGTCAATTCATCGTATGCGTGACGCTGTTTTTGCTGCTATCGAAAGCTGTTTTTTCAGCTGTGACTGACACTACGGCGTTAACACCATCCCCCATCCTCACACCTGTTACTAATTTCAATGCGAAGAAGGCATTGAAACAGGATTTTACATACATGGGATTGGGATTCATCGCCTCGGGATTTATCGTGAAATCTCGCAAAGAAGACTTTCGCTCTCTCCGACATTATTTTCAACCAACGTTCAAAACCACTTGGGACAACTACGCACAATACAGCCCTCTGCTAACAACGTGGGTGCTGAACACGGCTGGCGTTCAAGGACGAAGCTCACTTCAACGTCTTGCGGTAAGCAACGCCATGTCGTTTGTCATGATGGCAGGAATAGTCAACACCATGAAACACACCACAAAAGAGCTTCGTCCAGATGGCACTAAACGCAACTCTTTCCCTTCGGGGCACACGGCTACAGCGTTTGTTGCTGCAACCATCTTGCACAAAGAGTATGGACTTACGCGTAGCCCATGGTACAGCATAGCTGGGTATTCAGTAGCCACGGCAACAGGCATTTGCCGCATTTTGAACAACAGGCATTGGGTAAGCGACGTGTTGGTTGGAGCGGGAATAGGCATTTTAGCCACAGACATTGGCTATGCCCTGGGTGACCTGATATTCAAGGATAAAGGCCTGAGGCGAAGCAATCTGGAAGATATTACGCCCAACATCTCAAACCGACCCTCATTTTTTGCCATCAACATAGACATGGCAGCCAGGATGCAACGCTTCAAAGCACCAGAAGTATACGACCACTATGATGAGAGCATGCAACCCTATGCCCCTGGCAGCACACAAGGCTCAAGCCACCCTTTAGGGTTGAAGCTGAACTTAGGTGCCAGCATGGGCGTAACGGTTGAGAGTGCTTATTTCTTGAACGACTACATCGGAGTAGGCGGAAGACTTCGCGTAACGACCATGCCTGTTACTGCTACCGTTGATTTGTCGCATGGGTTCAAATATAATATGTACGCACATGGCCTGCAAAACGATTTAAAAGAAAAATTCGTGAACTTCGTAGGACTGGAATCCAATCATGTAGGCATGTTCGATTTCAGTGCGGGTGCCTATTTCTCTTATCCCCTTACCAGCCGATTGCGCTTAGGCAGCAAGGTGCTGATTGGTAGAAGACACACGACAGACTATGACATCGATGCCATCACCAATGTTGACGTTGAGGGGCTACGCAATGCCCTCATCCCAATTTCCGCAAATGACAAACAATATTTTAAGAGCCCAGATGAAAAGGAAGAGCTGACCAAATGGTTGGATGACCTGGGCGATGGACGAGGCATCCATGATGGTAAGTTTTTAACAATCAAGTCGAACAAAACACCCATGTATAGCACGGGGCTCTCCTTGACGTGGGCCTACAAGCATGGCATGTCGTTCAAGACAAATCTTAATTATGACTACGCTGAACCTGAATACACCTATGAACTGAGGAACCGTGTTCAAGAATCACAGGATGGCACACGGACTTATCTTACAGACACCTTTAAACGTCGGACTCCCATGCACCAACCCAGTTTTTCATTCGGTATGGCATTTAATTTTTAAATCAGCCACCAGTCGGCCGAACATGATGAATCGCTCCCCTGTCATGCAATAGCGATCAAAACGCTATGAGCGATTCTTGGTACAACTGGATGGACTAATCCATTGAAAACCCCATCTAAATGCCACCTTTCTATCAAAAGATATGCTCGTTGGTCCTACCCAAATCATGACTGCCAACGTTACTGAATTTTCTTGACAACGTACGCGTTCATATTTCGCATATTTGCAAACAAACATGCCGCATGTTGCAAATACGGCAAGCATGAGCATTATTTGTATATACCTCATACACAATAGTTTATAAATATTTCCTGCGTTTTATCTACCTATCAATATCTCTTTTGTCGGCAAAAGCATTGAGTTAAGCATGCAATTCGTATGCTTTTATGCTGCAATAAGCTACAACTTGCTCACCAAAGTGATGGGTATTCAGCGAAAAACACATTGACATTGCAGCAAAAACACAATTTTAAAGCGTCCTTGACGTCCTGTGTGCATCCTCCATGCCTAGTGTTTTCATCTAGATTGCACATTCTGAAGGGCTATTTTAAGGGCTAAAAATGAGAAAAATATTAAACAAATGTTGGCTCAGCCCTTTTGCGCTTGTTCGATACATCACATTCCGACAGATGAACAACCCATATTTCGCCTTTCTAAATTTTCTTATTTCAAGGGTGGGAAAATATGTAAGAAATATTTGCAAACTTAAAATTATTCACTACATTTGCGACAAATCTACTAACTTAAAACACTTTAAAACTATGAACATTCCAATTGTTTTCTGGCTTGTACCAGTTGCATCAATTATTGCACTGGCCATGGCCTGGTATTTCTTTAGTAACATGATGAAGGCCGATGAAGGTACCCCACGCATGCGTGAAATTGCTCTTCACGTTCGTAAAGGAGCCATGGCCTATCTTAAACAACAGTACAAGGTTGTTGGTTATGTCTTTATCGCATTAGCGCTGTTATTTGCATTCATGGCGTACGTGCTGAAAGTTCAGAACCCATGGGTTCCCTTTGCATTCCTTACTGGTGGATTATTCAGCGGATTGTGCGGATTCTTCGGCATGAAAACAGCAACTTACGCTTCAGGCAGAACGGCTAACGCAGCACGAAAGAGCTTGAACCAAGGTTTACAGATTGCGTTCCGCTCGGGCGCTGTGATGGGACTTGTGGTGGTAGGCCTTGGGCTATTAGACATTGCCATCTGGTTTATGATACTTTCTATGTTTTACACAGGCGACCACATGGCACTCATCACCATCACCACAACCATGCTTACCTTTGGCATGGGTGCTTCAACCCAAGCACTGTTTGCACGTGTTGGTGGAGGTATTTACACCAAGGCAGCCGACGTTGGAGCCGATTTGGTGGGTAAGGTAGAACAAGATATTCCGGAAGACGACCCCCGCAACCCCGCAACCATTGCCGACAATGTAGGCGATAACGTAGGAGATGTGGCTGGTATGGGTGCTGACTTGTATGAAAGCTACTGCGGAAGCATTCTTTCAACAGCTGCACTGGGTGCCACAGCCTTTGCGGCAAGCGGCGAAATGCAAATGAAAGCAGTAGTGGCACCCATGATTATTGCTGCCGTGGGCATATTCTTAAGTTTGGCAGGTATATTCATGGTGCGTACGAAGGAAGAGGCTACCATGAAGGATTTGCTGAAATCGTTGAGCCTTGGTACCAACTTTTCGGCCGTGCTGATCGCCATCGCAACGTTCGTCATCCTTTATCTCTTAGGCATTGAGAATTGGTTAGGCATTAGCTTCTCTGTCATATCGGGTCTAGCCGCAGGTGTGATTATCGGTCAGGCTACCGAATATTATACCTCACATAGCTATAAACCAACGCAAGAAATTGCAGCAGCTTCGCAAACAGGTGCTGCAACCGTGATTATCAAGGGTATTGGTACCGGAATGATAAGTACCTGCATTCCCGTGGTAACCATCTCCGCAGCCATTATGTTGAGTTATCTCTGTGCCAACGGATTTGATATGAGTATGAGTGCCGAATCTATCAGTCATGGTCTATATGGCATTGGTATTGCGGCAGTAGGCATGCTTTCCACCTTGGGCATCACCTTGGCTACAGATGCCTATGGCCCCATTGCTGACAATGCGGGTGGTAACGCAGAAATGAGTGAACTGGGCGAAGAGGTGAGAGAACGTACTGATGCACTTGACGCTTTAGGTAACACCACGGCGGCTACAGGTAAGGGATTTGCCATTGGTTCGGCTGCACTTACAGCATTGGCACTGTTGGCTTCGTATATTGAAGAAATAAAAATTGCCATGGTCCGCATGGCTGACGAAGGTCATCAATTTGTAAATGCCGCAGGAACAATATTCGATCCAATGAATGCCACCATGTCTGATTTCATGGATTTCTTCCAAGTGAACGTGATGAATCCGCGCGTTTTAGTAGGAGCCTTCATTGGTGCTATGGCTGCTTATTTGTTCTGCGGACTCACTATGGGTGCTGTAGGCAGAGCAGCAGGTGCGATGGTTGATGAAGTAAGACGTCAATTCAGAGAAATCAAGGGTATATTGGAAGGAAAAGCCACACCCGATTATGGACGATGTGTAGAGATTAGCACCAAGTCGGCACAACGCGAGATGCTGTTACCGTCCATATTGGCCATAGTCATTCCTATCGTTGTTGGTATGGTCTTAGGCGTTGCAGGTGTGTTAGGATTACTGGTAGGCGGTTTGGCAGCAGGCTTTACACTTGCTATCTTTATGGCAAACGCAGGTGGCGCATGGGATAATGCCAAGAAGATGGTAGAGGAAGGTAACTTCGGTGGCAAAGGTTCGGCATGCCACAAAGCTACTGTCGTTGGTGATACCGTAGGTGATCCTTTCAAAGACACCAGTGGACCAAGCTTGAATATTCTGATTAAGTTGATGTCTATGGTCAGCATCGTGATGGCTGGACTAACAGCTGCTCTCATTTAAATATTAGTAGGACATCACTGATTGAAAATGCCTCAAAAAAAAGCAGCACAAAATAAACTTGCATGTTTTTTAACGGATAAATGAGGCATTATTTCATTTTTTTATTGTAATTTTGTCTAAGATTTTGTACATGAGAGGAGTTTGATGCTTGGTTTACAAATACAAAGCACAAACTCCTCTCAATTTAGACAAATAGTAAAAGTTAAGTCGTTTTCCATTTAATCTAAAGCTGAACATCATGTATAATGAGAAATAAGGGGGAAGTTTGTAAAATTAAAACAAAGAGAATAACAAGTTTTGCTCATCAATTACTAATATTTATATTCATGACATGTATCTGTAATCATGATGCTAGTGCAAAGGTCACTGACCATCTTCAAATGGAACGAGTCAAAGGATTTCCTGCAAACGAGAAAGGAATAGAGAAAGGGGTTTCGGCATGCTTTGCTGGAATTGTTGACGGCTATCTTATCATGGCAGGTGGGTGTAACTTTCCTGATGTTCCTGCCGCTGATGGTGGCAAGAAGAAATTTTATCAAGGGATTTACGCTGCCAAAATAAACACAACTGTAGATACACTTGACTGGCAGTTGATAGGCAAGCTACCCGAACCTTGCGCTTATGGCGTATCAGTCAGTCTGTCCAATGGTTTGCTTTGCATGGGTGGGTGTAATGCCGAAGGCTCATCTGATCAAGTGTTCAAGATAACCATTGAACAGGGGAAGGCTGTCGTGGAAGCCTACCCTGCCCTACCATGGAAACTGGATAACTTTGCAGGAAGCCTCGGTCATTCTACTGTGATGGTGTACGACGGTTTGCACATTGCACAACTTCAGCTTGAAGACTTGCAAAAAGGTTGGCAAATACTTTCGTCTTTGACAAGTGAGGTGTTAGGTCAACCTGTCTGTGGCTACACAGACGGCGCATTTTATGCGTGGGGAGGATGCACCTCCAAGACTGACAAGCAAGATGCCCAATTACAAATGCAGGGATACCAGTTTGCCAAAAGCGGAGCAAAGCCAGTAGAAGGACCACGAACATGCCAGCAAGAAGAGATATATCTTGGAGGAGCAGCTGTCGTGAACTGTGGTGATGCAGGCATTGTGACCTTAGGTGGTGTGAATAAAGATGTGTTTGAGGCTGCCGTAAACCGTCCCATGCCTGGATATATGAAACATCCCATAGCATGGTATCGATTCAATCCCTACATCAACTTATACAAAAGTGACAAGTGGACACTTTTGGGAAGCCATGAAGCTGCAGCGAGGGCTGGAGCATCTTTGGTGTTCGATGGCACCTACATATATATAATAGGTGGAGAATTGAAACCGGGAATCAGAACTGCGGAGATATTCCGCTTCCGTTTACCATTATAGCCTCTATATTTTAACTAACACCCCAGGGAAAAAGAAAGAAAATGAACCTAAAAGAAAAAAAATATTATCCGTGGCTCGTAGTTGCACTGCTATGGGTGGTAGCATTGCTCAACTACATGGATAGACAGATGCTCTCTACCATGCAAGAGTCGATGAAAGTAGATATTGTAGAATTGAACAAGGCAGAAGCATTCGGTGCACTGATGGCAGTATTTCTGTGGATTTACGGATTGGTAAGTCCGTTTGCAGGCATGATAGCCGACCGTGTGAGCCGTAAGTGGTTAGTGGTAGGCAGTCTGTTTGTTTGGTCGGGCGTGACCTATCTTATGGGATATGCCGAAAATTTCACACAACTATATTGGTTGCGCGCCTTTATGGGCGTTAGTGAAGCACTCTACATCCCTTCCGCACTGTCACTGATAGCCGACTGGCATGAAGGAAAATCACGCTCTTTGGCAATTGGCATCCACATGACGGGCTTGTACACGGGGCAAGCCATTGGTGGATTTGGTGCCACTATTGCAGCCATGTTTACATGGCATTCGGCATTCCATTGGTTTGGTATCATTGGAGTTGTGTACTCAATCGTGCTGCTCTTATTCCTTTACGAAAACCCCTCACACGCACAGTCGACCTCTTCCACGACACATAATAAAGCAAGTATCAATCCTTTCAAAGGGTTAAGTATTGTGCTGTCTAATTGGGCTTTCTGGATTATCTTGTTCTATTTTGCGGTTCCGAGCTTACCGGGTTGGGCAACAAAGAACTGGCTACCAACGCTCTTTGCTACCAATTTAGGCATTGACATGTCGAGTGCAGGACCCTTGAGTACCATTACCATTGCCGTTTCGTCATTTGTGGGTGTCATCGTGGGAGGTATCTTGTCCGACCGATGGGTACAGAGAAACATCCGAGGGCGTATCTACACCAGCGCCATCGGACTAGGCATGACGATACCAGCCTTAATATTGCTTGGGTTCGGTCACCATATTGTAGCCATTGTCGGCGCAGGTCTGTGCTTTGGTGTGGGCTACGGTATCTTCGATGCCAACAACATGCCCATTCTTTGTCAGTTTATTTCGACCAAACATCGTGGCACTGCCTACGGTATCATGAACATGGTAGGCGTGTTTGCTGGCGCCTTGGTGACTCAAGTGTTGGGCAAATGGAGCGATGGAGGCAACTTAGGATTAGGGTTTGCCATTTTAGGAGGTATCGTGGTGATTGCACTGATATTGCAACTGGTGTGCCTAAAGCCAACGACAGATAACGCATCATAACTGTTGGCTAAACTTGAAAGCAATAACGGGGGAGCGCTCTTCAGGGCTTATTTCCTCAAAATTCAAAATAAAAATCATCAACATATAAAAAATGGAAAAGATTATAGGATTAATTGACGCACCATTCACACCGTTTCATGAGAATGGCGACTTGAACTTAGAACCTATTGAAAAGTATGCAGCCATGCTGCAAAAAAATGGATTGCAAGGCGTATTCATCAACGGATCGTCTGGAGAAGGCTATATGCTCACCACCGATGAACGTATGCAACTGGCTGAACGTTGGCTCAAAGTAGCTCCACAAGGTTTCAAGGTCATCGTGCATGTTGGCAGTTGTTGTCTGCGCGAGAGTCAGAAATTGGCAGCACACGCTCAAGAAATTGGGGCATGGGGCATTGGTTCCATGGCACCTCCATTTCCTAAAATAGGAAGAATAGAGGAATTAGTGAAATACTGCGAAGCCATTGCAAACAGTGCGCCTGACCTTCCTTTTTATTATTATCACATACCAGCCTTTAATGGTGCTTTCCTTCCTATGCTGGAATTGCTGAAAGCTGTGGACGGAAGAATCTCCAATTTTGCTGGTATCAAGTACACGTTCGAGAGCTTATACGAATACAATCAATGCCGATTGTATAAAAATGGCAAATTCGATATGCTGCATGGACAAGACGAAACGATACTGCCAAGCCTAGCACAAGGCGGCGCACAGGGTGGCATTGGTGGAACTACCAACTACAATGGGCGCGAGCTGGTGGGCATTATCGAAGCATGGAAGAAAGGCGATATTGAGACAGCTCGCGAAAAACAAAACTTTTCACAAGAAGTCATCAACGTGATTTGCCGATACCGTGGCAACATTGTCGGAGGCAAACGTATCATGAAACTTTTAGGTTTTGATTTGGGACCTAATCGTGTTCCATTCCAGAATATGACCAACGAGGAAGAACAACAAATGAAAAAAGAACTGGAAGCTATCAACTTCTTCGGTCGCTGCAATCGATTATGATAATGATATCTATAAGTATTTTTACAAAAAAATAGCCTACTTTGGTATTGCGTATTTTATGTAAATTTGCAATAGGATGAAGACAAAGATAATGACAGAATATAACGCTAATCAATCTACACAGAGAGAAGGATTCCATAGACACCATTCTCATCATCACCAACTTAGAACTCACGAATCATCACAGTATAAGAACAACAATCGCTTTTCTAAGAAACGAAGAAAAATGATTAGTAACGTTCTGTTCATTTCCTTATCCATCATTGCAGCGCTCATCATGATTGCCGTCATTTGGATGTACACCGTTGAATAATGCAATGCGACTCATGTTGAATGTGCTAAAATAGGTATCCATTCACAAAGATAAAAAGGCGTTTCGTAACATTATGTTCGAAACGCCTTTTCATTTAATGGTGTTGTTTGACTAACAAACTTTCTCCAATCGCTTCATTACAGAGAACATGAACAAAGCAGAGAGTAAGCAGACTCCAATGAATACAGACCAAACAGCCCATACTGGTAAGTCACCCCAAAGATATCCACCTACACTCACCAACAAGTTACCAATGGCGGTAGCGGCAAACCATCCGCCCATCATGGCTCCCTTGAGCTTGGGAGGTGCAACCTTGCTCACGAAGCTGATACCCATTGGACTTAACAGCAATTCACCAAATGTCAGCACGAGATAAGTACTAATCAGCCAGTTGGCAGATGCGTAACTGGCTGTTCCTGCCTCGGCAGCCAACGCCTGTTCATTAGGAGTAAGCAAGCCTTGTGAGCCAACAATCATGATGGTATAGGCAAATGCCGCAATCACCATACCATAAGCTATCTTGCGCGGAGCCGAAGGTTCTTTGCCCTTGGCTGCCAACGAACCGAAGATGGCCATGCTGACAGGTGTTAAGGCAACTACATAGAACGGATTGAATTGTTGGAAAATAGGCGCACTCACATCAATAGCTCCCTCTACTTGTGTGTACTTATAAATCAACACAGCGATTGCTGCCACGATGACAGCTAAAGAAATTCCCTTAGCTTTCTGTGTTTTTGACTGGAATAATGAGATTCCTGCA
>CAKOVA010000008.1 GCA_934120735.1 uncultured Prevotella sp. | reverse complement strand
TTTTCATGTTCGGTTGAATGGCCTTATCGCCTATGACTCAATTGGCGAGGCATGATGAGCAACTTACTTCTTTTTTTCACGATTTAGTGGATGTGTTTCTACATAGCTGAACGTTCGGTTGTGCGAAGGTGATATCCAAAAATACAGACTTACACAAAAAACGGCTTTTGATGACTGATGATAGAAAGTATCAAGTCCGTCATTATCTTTGTGGGAGAAATGCGTTTTTGGGATGCCTCTACCCCCTCGCCCATCAATTTAACAACGGACTTGACGCCCCCTTAAAATACGAAGATGGTTTGTTGCCTTTTCTCGCCCATTGTCAGAAAGACACGCTAAACATGAATGCGTCTGCTGTCCTTCCGGCTAAGAAAAGGCAACTCCTTCTGTCTATGCAAGCGTTTTGCTATTCGGCTTTGAACAAATCCTTGATGCCTCCGATGCTGCCAAGCAGGTTGGTGGCCTCGTAAGGCAGGTACACGGTCTTCGACTTGTCGCCCGAAGCCAGCTCCTGCATCATGGCGATGTACTTCTGAGCCAGCAGGTAATTGGCCGGATTGGTGCTTTGTCCCACGGCCTCGGTAATCTTCTGAATGGCAATCGCCTCGGCCTCAGCTTTGCGAATGCGTGCTGTGGCCTCACCCTCGGCAAAGAGAATGGCCTGCTGCTTGGTGGCCTCTGCGCGGTTGATGGTGCTGGTCTTCTCGCCTTCCGACTGCAAGATGGCCGCCTGCTTCTCACCCTCACTGGTCAAGATGGTAGCACGTTTGTTACGCTCTGCCTGCATCTGTTTCTCCATCGCCTGCAACACACTCTCAGGAGGTGTGATGTCTTGCAATTCGACGCGGTTCACCTTGATACCCCATTTATTAGTGGCATCATCGAGAACGGCACGCAACTTGGTGTTGATGGTGTCGCGCGAGGTGAGCGTTTGGTCCAGTTCCAGCTCGCCGATGATGTTACGCAGGGTGGTCTGTGTGAGCTTCTCAATGGCGTTGGGCAGATTGTTGATTTCGTAAACGGCCTTAAATGGGTCCACAATTTGGAAATACAACAGGGCATTGATTTGCATTTGAATGTTGTCCTTGGTGATGACATTCTGCTTGTCAAAGTCGTACACCTGCTCGCGAAGGTCGATGCTGGTGCTGTAGATGTAGCGGCCGCGGTTGAGCGCCACGATGTTTTTGGCACGGTCGATGAACGGGATGATGACGTTGATGCCAGGGCTAAGCGTGGCATAGTACTTGCCTAAGCGCTCTACAATTTTGGTTTCTGACTGTGGGATGATGATGATGGCCTGCTTGACGAATATCAAGGCCAATACAACAATCGCCACTAACACATAGGTTGCAATCATGATATGAAGTTTTTTAGTGAATAATTCATGCGTTACAGGCACCGCTCCACAGCGAGGATGATGCTGTCCATCTTGACCACGCGCACCCGCTCGCCCCGCTGGATGGTTTCCAAGTCGGTGCTGACAGCCTTCCACACGTCGCCGTCAATCTTGACATAGCCGCTGTGTTCGCCCGTGATGGGTTCTTCCACCGTGCCGGTTTGCCCAATGAGGGCCTCGGCGTTGCTGACCCGGTTCTCACCCGAGGCATGCAGGGCATGCACCAATGGCGGGCGCACGAACACGAGGCTTAGCACCGAGCACACGGCGAAAATGATAATCTGGAGCCAGAGTGGCACGTCAAAGAGCGAGCTGACCATGGCACCCAGCGCGCCGATGGCGAAGCAGGTGACAAAGAAATCGCCCGACCCCAGCTCGATAATCAGGCAGAGCATGGCTACGATAGTCCAAACGAGCCATAAATTTTGTGAAATGTATTCTATCATCTGTACAAGGTTTTGGTTAACGACCACCGCCGCAGGTGGAGCCATCCGGAAATGGGGCGCACTGCAAAGAAACGGTGTCGAATTGTATATCAATCCGCAACAAATATATAGAAAATTCTTGAATTATACGCCTGTTGGGGCAAGAAAAATCGCTTTTTTTGTTAGGTGGAAAATAAAAAAAGATGATTGGGTTATTAGGGAAAAAGCGTTCATCTATATTGTGCTGGCAGAAAGTCATTGACTTTGACCTCTAAAGTCAATGACATTGATGCCCAATACCAATGACTTTGGCGGGCAAAGTCAATGCTTTTCCAACAGAAGGTATAAACTACTGAAAATCAAAATTATACATATTCACGAAATAGATGTCAGAAGGGGCGGACAGATAGTGGGGAACCGATGGCGGACGGATGCCCCATCAGCACAAACAGAACAGGGCCTGGTAGGAACTAACTACCCTACCAGGCCCTGTGAAAGATGATCGATGCGTTTACTTCCGCGCGTTTTTGTAAAGGTCGGAGGCAGAAACCGTCTTTTGTCGGGATGACTGTTTCTTATTAGTCAGCTTCCTGCTCGTCTTTGGAGCAGGGGTTGCTGCGGCACCCGAGCCACCATTATAATATTGTAAAGCTGTGGGCATAAGACGCTGTAAGGCGGCAATGCGCTTGGCATCGGCGGGGTGAGTGCTGAACATGTCGCTCTGGTTGTCCTTGCCACTGGCCATGCGCTGCCAGAATGGGACGGCCACACGAGGGTCGTAACCAGCCATGGCAGCAAAGATAAGTCCCATGTTGTCGGCCTCCAACTCATGGTCGCGTGAGTATTTCAGGTTGCGGAATTGCAATCCTTGTTGGGCCACCACCTGTGCAATCTGTGTGGTGGTGTTTCCCACACCCAGCGCACCAAGGGCACCGCCAAGCACCTGAACGCCCAGATGATCCCTGATTTGTTTGCTCATCTGCTCGGCACTGTGGCGGGCAACGGCATGCGCAATCTCGTGACCCACAACCACTGCCAGGGACGGTTCGTCCTGTGTATAGGGCAGAAGGCCTTCGTACACCACGATTTTACCGCCAGGCATACAAAACGCATTGGCCTGCTTGTCGGCAACAAGGTTGAACTCCCAGCTATAGTGCTGCAGCTCTTCGCTCAGTCCATGGCTGCTGAAATAGGTTTCAACGGCACGGGCCAACCGCTGTCCCACACGCCTCACCATGGCCGTGTTGGCTGCATTGGACGACTTGGTGGCCGTGGCCATGTACTTGTCATATTCCTGTTTGCTCAAACTAAGCACCTGCTCATCCGAGACCATCAGATTCTGTTTGCGGCCCGTGATAGGCACGGTGCGCGTCGTTCCACATGCTACGAGCAATGCTGTAGCAAAGGTCAACAATAAAATTTTAGCTTTATTCATATCCTTGGTTTTATAAATTTCGATATTGCAAACTTACAAAAAAAAATGACATGTGTAGACAATAGTTCATTAAAATTTGAGATAATGCCGGGAAAGGGAAAGGTGGAATTGAACCCAGTTGATGCACTTGGGCTTATATCATACCCGTTGGCGGAATTAATTTAATGCATACTTAATTCCGCCAACGGGTTATTATTATCTATCACAAACCCTTCTCAACTTTTTACACTCTCGCATGAACATAAAAAAGAAGCAAAGGCTATGCTGGTCAATGTATCCTGTATTTTCATAGGAAATGTTTTTTTAGAGCCTATGCGGATTCAGCAGATGAATGGGATGCGCAGGTTTAAGTCGGATTAAACATTCAATGCGCCAATGATTTCTGTCACAGAAGCACAACCATGGTCATCAAGCCAGCGGTTCACACCATCTCGAACGTGGATGGTAGCCATGGGATCGACAAAGTTGGCCGTGCCAATCTGGATGGCCGTGGCACCCGCCATGAAGAATTCGATGGCATCTTTCGCCGTAGAAATCCCTCCAAGTCCAATGACAGGAATATTGACTGCCTTGGCCACTTGCCACACCATGCGCAGCGCTACGGGCTTTACAGCCGGCCCACTGAGGCCACCTGTGGCAATGCTCAACACGGGTTTGCGCCGCTCTATGTCAATGGCCATACCCATGAGGGTGTTGATAAGCGAAACGCTGTCGGCTCCTTCGGCCTCACAGGCTCGTGCTATTTCAGCCACATCGGTGACATTGGGCGACAACTTGACGATGAGTGTCTTGTGATAAGCCTGTCGAACAGCCTTGACAACCGCTGCTGCTCCGGCACAAGATACGCCAAAAGCCATGCCGCCCTGCTTGACATTAGGACAGGAGATATTGAGTTCGATGGCCGGAATCTTGTCCAGAGCATCGATACGGGCGGCACACTCGGCATAATCATCGGGCGTGTTTCCACTGACATTGACAATCATGTGGGTGTCGATATCCTTAATTTTTGGATAGATTTCTGTGCAGAAATAGTCAACACCTTTATTCTGTAATCCCACACAGTTGAGCATGCCATGCGCCGTTTCAGCCATTCGTGGATACTTGTTTCCTTGACGAGGATGGAGCGTTGTACCCTTAACAATGATGCCACCAAGCTGATCCAATGGTACTAAATCGGCAAATTCGAGTCCATACCCGAAAGTACCCGAAGCTGTTAAGATTGGATTCTTAAACTCAATGTCATTTATTTTTACATTTAGAGCTGCCATAATAACTTCTTAATATTTAACACTGGACCTTCCGTACAGACGCAGATATGCCCGTCAGTAGTATCTTCCACGCAACAAAGACAGGCACCCAAACCGCACGCCATATCATTCTCTAACGAAACTTCGCATTCTATATCGTTCTGTTTGGCATAGCGTGCCACGGACATCATCATGGGTTTGGGCCCACAGGTGGCAATTCGGTCGAATTGTTTTTCCTTGAGAATGGAATGATTGGTTACATAACCTTTCTCACCTTCTGAACCATCTTCCGTGGTGAGATACAGGTCACCAAGCTCATTAAACATGTCCTTTTCAAGCAATTCATCAGCAGTTCGCGCACCTAACAAAAACGAAGGGCGCACTCCCATCTCCACCAATCGCTTACCTAAGAAAAGCATTGGAGCGATTCCCACACCACCTCCGATGAGCAAGAAACGTTCATCAGTAGAGCGTGGCATGGTAAAACTATTTCCTAGAGGTAACAAACAATTGACCTTGTCACCGTGTTTCTTTCGCACCAGATGACGGGTTCCTTCACCTATTGCGGCCACAAGCAACAAAATCTCATTGCGTTCGTAATCCACCATGTTAATAGAAATGGGCCGTCGCAAGTAAGTTGAAGGTGAATCGTCAATATGAACCTGTACAAATTGGCCTGGATGCATCTCAGGCAATGCCGATGATGAACGCAATCGCATGAGCCAATGACGATCGCTTAATTGCTCTGTTGCTTGTACAAGGAAATCTTCACAAATCTTTCTCATTGAACAATTTCGTTATAATAGAATTGAAAAAGGAAGCTATGGGCAAATCTTTAACAGCAGCAAGCGAGGTAGATGATATTATAAATAAACCTCATTTGTGTGAATATAGAATAAGCTCAGCTTTTTTATGGACACCTATTTAAATTGAATAATCGTGAAACACATTATTATATAAAATGCAAAGTTAGTACAAATAGAACACACTCACAAATGAAAAAAATAAATAAAAGCACCTATAGCTATAATCGTTCACCCTTTTAAAAGATTGAGCAAAATAGAAAAGCTTATTCTGAGTATGGAATAACGATAAACGAATTAACTGAAATGGTTCGGCAAATGCCTCACGAATCGCTTATTTTTTAGGAACAAAAGTTTCCCACGTTTGGTCATCATAGAATACTCTTATTTCAGCAATCTTACGCGGATTATTGTCAATATATTTCGTTTTGTTATTAGCGACTTGCTGAAGTTGATTACGCTGGTCTATAAAACTTAACTGCGGTTGAACAACATTACTCTCTGATGGAGTAGAAGGTGAGTCATCGAAGTTTAAAACAGATTCAGCAGAAGAAGCCGAAACTGTATGATTATCGTCATCACCTGTATATTCATCCATAAACATAGAACCATTGCCATACAATAACCAATCTAAATTAATAGTTGGAAATTTTTTCTTGATAGCATCGATATGATTCAATGTCGGTTTTGTACGATCATTAAAAATGCTACTCAATGAAGCAGGTGAAATATCCAATGCCTCAGCAAATGTTTGCTGATTCATATGCTGAGCATTCATCAATTGTTTTATTCGATCTTTCATTTCTTTCGTCATTCAACACAAAATAGGCCT
This sequence comes from uncultured Prevotella sp., assembly GCA_934120735.1. Classification (GTDB taxonomy): domain Bacteria; phylum Bacteroidota; class Bacteroidia; order Bacteroidales; family Bacteroidaceae; genus Prevotella. Next base: position 45,135 of record CAKOVA010000008.1, on the reverse strand, counting down.
GAAACGGTCATTTTCAATGGTTTTACAAAGGTAAACAATAAAAATTAAAAAACAAATAAATCAACATATTATTTATCATTTAATAACAATGGATTTATATATTTATATTCATAAAACAACATAAAACAAACGTAAAATCGTAACTTTATATATACAAATATGAATTACATCCTTAAATATTGACTTTGTATAAATGTAGCAAAAAATTATAAAAATCTGGGAATAAAGGTGTTATAGTTTATCAAAACACAGTGAACATGCAATATTCAATGAAATCAATCATGATTCAAAGGCTAAATGCAGAAAACAGAAGAGTAAAAGACTAGTTTCAGTTGGTTATCAACAACTTAAGATAATATCTTACTGGTGTATATTTATAATTAGTAAACACGAAATCTAAATATTTACATTTTAAGATCGTATTTTCGTGTTATAATTTCTGTACGCATTCGTAAATTTACTGAAAACACCAGCTTTTAGATTTGTAATCGAAAATTCAAAAGAACGTAATCTTTTATGGTTTGAAATCATAAAAATAGTTAAGCGTAAATTTATTGATGGTAGAAAGATGAAAAATCATCATAATTTCAATATTTTGAAACAAGGTACAGAGTGCTCTTAAATATGCGAATTATGAGCATACAAAAAAGCGTTAAACCCAGACTCAGTCTGGGTTTAACGACCAAAAATATGAAAAATAAAAGTTGTATTCTAGACAAAAATAAGCTAAAATGAGGTCTATTTTTGGCAAAAAAGAGCTTTTTAAGCATGCGAAAAACCCTCTTTAGGTGGAAAAAGCTACCCTATTAGTGACCTATTTGAGGTTATTTGGGGCCTATCTGAAATTATTAGAGGCCCATTTGAAGTTATAAAAGGCTTTTGAAAGTTTATTTAGGAGGAATCCGTTTGGTGTTATTTAGGATCCAAACAGGTATTTTTTCAATGCAGAATATAGAAAATAAGCTCCTTCATCAAATCCCCTGTCGATGTATTGGGATTATTGATACCTTTGCTTTTGGCATCAATTTCTCTAAACTTAGCAATGATCTGCATGGTTTTCTTACCTGAATAATTTTTCATTCCTGTGATATAATCACGCGCAGCCCACCCTCCTCTAAGATCCAGAAATTGTGCAACGGCATTCTCATTTTTGGAGGGAGCATAATAGGCAATCATCAGATTTTGAAAATAACTGAAGAGCAAAGGAAGAAAAGCATAGATAGATCCTGCTTTAGGATTATTGTCAAAATATTTGATTATTTGATTAGCTTTGAAAACATCTCGATTAACCAAAGCACTTCTCAGCTCGAAAGCATTGAAATCTTTGCTCACGCCAATTTGCTTTTCAATGACCTCAGGCACAACCACTCGATTGTTTTCCGGAAGTGAAATCAACAGTTTATCCAGGACAGAAATCATCCGATTCAAATCGGATCCAATATGATCAGCAATCATTGCTGTCGACTTATAATCGATGGTCACATTTTTCTGTTTTAGATACGAAGCGATGAAAGAAGGCAGTTCTGACTCTCTCATCTTTTTACTTTCAAAAACCACGCCCAAAGCCTCAGACCTTCCAATCAGTTTTTTTCGTCTGTCAATGGTGCCATTTTTGTGGCAAAGTACTAAGATTGTTGATTTTACGGGATTTTTCAGATATTTTTCAATCACGTCAGTTCCACGCAAGTTTTGCGCTTCTTTCACGATGACGACCCGATATTCGGCCATCATTGGATATCCCTTTGCCAGATCTACAATCTGTGCAGCATTGATGTCAGAACCAAAAACTATGTTTTGATTAAAGTCACGCTCTTCGGGTTGCAGGACATTTTCGGCGATATAATCTGAAATTTTATCGATAAAATACGACTCCTCCCCCATTAATATATAAATAGGTGAAAAATTTCGTGCCTGAAGGTCACGCATGATAGAATCGTATGTGGGTCCTGTTCGAGCCATTATCACTAAAGACTTGATATGAGATGGTTATGAAAAACAGCCATATCCATTGGCATTTCAATCACGAACCGTGTAATCTCCACCAGGTCTTTTTCTTTTCTTGTTTTTTTATTAACTTTGTATCTGAATGCAAAATTACTAAAATGTATCCATTAAACCTACCCCATTACCAAATAAAATTAGGCGGCACGAAAGACAAGCCCACCATTTTCGACATTCTCCGCAGGAGATATGTCGCACTTACACCAGAAGAATGGGTGAGACAACATTTCATACATTATTTAATAGAGCACAAACATTATCCCGCCACCTTGTTAGCTAATGAAATACAACTCAACATGGCCGGCAAGACACTACGAGCCGACAGTGTTTTATATGATTCGCACCTGCGTCCCAGGATGATCATAGAATATAAGGCACCATCCATCTCCATTACACAAAAGGTGTTCGACCAAATATCCACCTATAATTTACTGCTTCACGTCGACTATCTCATTGTCAGCAACGGCATTGATTCTTATTGCTGCAAAATGGATTATGAAAATAAAAAATGTTTATATTTAGATCATATTCCAGAGTACGAAAATATTTGACAAAACAATACCTTTTTACGCTCATAAAGCTGAAATTAAAAAGGAAGGAAATTCCTATTAAACCATGAATTGAATAGGAGGTAAACACTAATCATTGGCGTTTACCTCCTACTCGATTACAGATTCAAGCCACAAGACATCAATTTTCCATTCTTTAATTATCGCCCAGAAACAACCAACATTCGGCCAAGCCATCACGATTGCGCTTTTAGCTTTCTCCTCACTGAATAGCATTGCGGAGAAGTTGATCGTACTTTCGGGCAACACAGAGAAACATCTGCCAAAGAGAGTACCCCGCACGTCATCATGAGGGCAACGGTGTATGGCCGGAAAACAATGCGTTACGTAAATTCTTCGGCCACATTTTTCCACCATCATTCCCACCTATTTTGTAAGAAAAACATACATATAAAACGGTACATGAATAATGATGAAATAGAAAAAATTGATAGGCACGGACTCACCTTATATGCATCTTTAAAGGAATCAAAGTCTGTTTTTTAATCCCAAAACACGACCTAAATGCGACAAAAGACATCACTTGTGCTGTTATAACCATGCCATTGATGAGCAAAAGCATACATATTGGCAGGCAATACCATGCATCTTGGCATTCAAAAGCATTGCTTTTAGACAGTAAACAGGTGAAGACGATGACAAAAGGGGAAAAAATATATCGTACAAACTTGAATGTCAATAACTTACAAAAGTTGTTCATTTTCGTCATATTTGCCGCCCAGGCGTGTGTTGTTGATTTACAAACGAATTTTGAAGAGGTTATTGTAAAGAAAATTTTGAATCTTTCCGAATTTTTATTTTGCAGGAGTTTGGCGATGAAATCACAACTGGTTTCAAAAATTTTCAGTATATTTGCCAACATCAAACAATATATGGAACACAATGAACAACAAGAATTTTGCTATGCGCACACATCACAACCAAATCCATCAGTTAGCAGGCACGCATCTTCGCACGGTCATCAGCATCGCCGTGCTCATGCTCTCCATCAGCATCCACGCCACCAAGGAGACAGACAGCCGGCAGCGACTTTTCACAACAGCTGAAAAGGATACCATCCCCTATCGAATCCCCGCCATCGCCACATGCAGCAACGGCGACTTAATCGCTGCGGCCGACTACCGCTATTGCGGCTCTGATATTGGCTATGGAGCCGTGGACGTGGTATATCGAACGAGCCGCGACAATGGAAAAACATGGTCGGAAGAGAAGATGTTGGCCGACGGCCACGGCAACGATGCTGACATCAAGTGGGACTATGCTTTTGGCGACTGTGCCTTGGTTGCCGACAAAAAGAGCAGCGAGGTGATGGCTGTTTGCGTGGCCGGAAAAACAGTATATTTCCAAGCAACGCGCAACAACCCTAACCGCATTGCCATCTTCCGCAGTCATGACAACGGAAAGACATGGGACAAGGGACACGAAATCACCGAACAGATATACCGCTTGTTCGACCAACGAAAGGACGGCCCCATCCAGTCGCTCTTCTTCACGTCGGGCAAGATACATCAAAGCCGCCACGTCAAGGTAGGCAAATACTACCGTTTGTATGTAGGTCTGTGCACCTTGTCAGGCAACTTCGTACTCTACAGCGATGACTTTGGCCGACAGTGGAACGTGTTGGGCGACATTAACACGTCACCCTGTCGCGACGGCGACGAAATGAAATGCGAGGAACTGCCCGACGGCAGTGTGATTCTCAGTTCGCGTCACAACGGTCGACTGTTCAACGTCTTCACCTTCAGCAACCTCAAAAAGGCCGAAGGTTCCTGGGGACAACGCACCGAAGCGGTTGCCTTCACGGGCATTGAGAATAAGTGTAATGGTGAAATCCTGGTCGTCAAGGCCATTCGTAAAGCCGATGGTAAGAAAACGTTCGTAGCCATTCAGTCGGTTCCTTTTGGCCCCAAGCGAACACGCATCGGCTTCTTTTACAAAGACTTGGGCAAAAAACATCTCACATCCCAGCAGCTGGCTGACGGCTGGCAGCGAGGCATGATGTTGGCAACAGGTCTGGGAGCCTACTCCACCATGACGCTTCAGAAAGATGGGAGAATTGGATTTTTATGGGAGTCAGGTCCCACCATCTACAACATCGACTATCAAAGCCTAAAACTTGAGGACATCACTAACGGGCAATATCAGCTCAAGGGGAAGTTCTGAAACACACGAAAAGCCTGAAAAATAAAAAGAAATACAATGGCAGCACGCCATGCGAACATGAATCAAAATAAACGAGAGAATAATGGCAGCAGGTAAATGGATAGGTGGAATACTAGGTTTCATGCAGGGAGGGCCACTAGGCGCACTTGCTGGATTTGCAATTGGCTGGCTCTTCGACAGCGGCTTAGACACCTTCAGTGAAGGCGGATCGGGTGACGAATATCGACAACGTCAGGGCAACAGGTATGCGCAATACAATCAACAGCAACGTCAATACGCCGAAGGACAGCGCAACACGTTCCTCTTTTCCATCCTCGCATTGGCCTCGTATGTCATCCGAGCCGACGGCAAGGTGATGCATTCGGAGATGCAAACGGTGCGCAACTTCCTCAGATACAACTTTGGTGAGGTGGCAATGAAGCAGGGCGAAGAGATTCTTCTCAGGCTTTTCGAGCAACAAAAGCAAATGGGGTGGCAGCAGTTCAGCAACACCATCCGGCAAGCATGCATCCAAATTAGCTTCAACATGGGCTATTCTGAACGGCTACAGCTGTTCAACTTCCTGGTAATCATCGCCCAAGCCGATGGCATGATTGTCAGTGAAGAGGTCAACGTACTGAAAGAGATAGCCCAATATCTGGGACTTTCAGCTGCCGATGTTGACTCGATGCTCAACCTCAAAGACAGTTCCACAAACCTCGAAGCAGCCTACAGAGTACTGGGAATTGCCCCCTCTGCCACTAACGATGAGGTGAAAAAGGCTTATCGGCAGATGGCCTTGAAGCATCATCCCGACCGTGTTTCCACGCTGGGAAACGACGTCAAGAAGGCTGCCCAGAAGAAGTTTCAGGAAATCAACAATGCCAAAGACCTCATTTACAAAGCCCGCGGCATGTAGCCACACGCCCCTTTCGCACAACAACGGCATCCGCAGCAGCTTCATGACCTTCCATGGTAAGGACAGAAGCGGTAGAAACAAGAGAAACTAAGCCATATCCGCTTGTCTGCCACTGATAGATACCTTATGGCTGGCTCGAAATATTACCACAGCATGTGTTACATAGGAAATGATGCTTACATCGTAGAAATCGTATTCAACGCCATCAGAAGGGTTGAAATCATTACTGCCCACCAATGAGGAGAGGTAAAGAATACCCTGAAACATGTTCATGGGAATGTAACAAATCTCGAAAAACATTTGTTGAGTTTGGTACAAACATAAGTTTTTCGGGCAAAGGTAGTACAGCGTCCATACCACACAAAAACAGCTAATGTTGGGGGCATACGTCTATTTTTGTCATATTAGCCGTGTATTTTTAGTGATGAAGTCAAGAAACAGCACCCATGACGTGCAGGGCTTAATAAAATCTCCCATCAACCACCTGGTTGACGGGAGATTATGTTAATGCCAAACACTGAACCGTCAAGAACGGCTCATTATTCTTGCGGCAACATCACCACGGTAACACGATTGTTGGTCTGCAAGAATTCTTTCATAAAATCGCACAGTCCCTTCACCGTTTGTTCCTTGATGACATCCTTGTATTGTGAGTGCGTGTCCATGCCATAACGGCGATACATACCGATGACGTTTCGCCAATAAGTGTTTGTTTTTACAGCTAAATCGGCATTTTTTAGCATATAGGCTTTCACCTTTTCCAACATGGTCTCATCGCAGTGCGTGGTCATGCGCTCGGCTTCTTCTCGCATTATTTTGAGGGCGATATCGCTTTTCTCAGGCTTCACGGGACACGTCACCACGAGCGAGTAAGCGTGGAAATCACCCTCTATCTCAGCCGAACCATCAGCTCCACACGAATAGGCCGCTCCCGCATCCTCGCGTATCTTCTTGAGATACACCATGCTAAGTATTTGCCCTATCATGTTCATCTTCATGGCACCGTCCAGAGTATACGGCATGTCGGTGTTGTGCCACACCATGCAAGCCATGGCCTTGGGCGTCTGCATCTTACGATGGAACACGTTTTCAACCACGCCCTTTTGATAGGATGTGAGCAAATGTCCGTGCCTCACCTTACCCTTGGTGGGCAGCGAGCCAAGATAACGGCATACGAGCGGCCGAATGGTTGACTCGTCATAATCGCCCACAAAGGTGAACGTCCATGCCGATGCGTTGGCCGTTCGCTCGCGTGCTATTTGGAGCACGCGGTCATAGTCTATATCTTTGAGGTGTTCCTCTAGAAACGGCCTAAGTCTTGGATTGTGTCCATAGAGCGTGGCCGAGAGCGAATCCGAGTAGATTGTCTCGTGCGACAAATTCCTGTTTTTGAGCGATGTACGCCACCCGTCCATGAGATTGGCCACCGCTTTCTCATCCTTGCCAATATTGGTGAAATACAGATAAACGAGTTGTAGCATGGTCTCCACGTCTTGCTTGGCGGCCGATCCACCCACGCCCATATATTTATCACCGATGGAAAGATGGGCGTTGGCTGTCTTGCCGGCGAGAATTTTAGGCAGTTGCATACCCGTGAATCCACCTAACGCACTGTTGCCCACTATATCGTCAAAAGCTGCCAAGTTAGCAAAGTCTTTCTCTCCGTAGAGCGACTTTCCACCAGGTCCCATCGCTGACAGCCCCACTTGCCCTTTCTTGAAGTCGGTTTTCTTGAGCACCACGGTCACGCCATTGGAGAGTTTCAGTTCGGTGAAACCGAACTTGTCGTTCTTCTTTTCTTTGACAATCCTGCCAAGTCGTGGTAATTTTTTCATCAACGGCTGCTGTTGTAAGGTGTCCACATAGGCCTCAAAATTGGCCTGGCGAGCCTGCTTCACAGCTTCGAGCAAATCCTCTCGCTTGGGATAGACATTTCCCTCTTTCTCATTGTTAAAGTTGATTATCACCAAGTTATGGTCAGACTTGGGCAAAAGATTTGGCAACACCCTGTTAATCTCCTCCAAAGGTATTTGTGGGATGGCCTGTCGCATCATATAATAATACTCCTCAAAAGCCGGTATTGGCTCGTTGGAGAGATAATTTCCCTTGTAGTCGTCAGCGAACGAGGCGTTCCCGCGCTTGTCCTTGTTGTTGTAAGCGCGTTCCAAGCCGTTGAGAAGGTTTTTCTTGGCCCTGTCATACTCTATCTGCGTGAATCCTTGGTCAGCTGCGCGGTGAGCCTCGGCAAGAGCGGTTTTCAAGGCTTTGGCAGTTAGTTCGATGCTTCTTGGCGCGGCAGATACCCTGAAAGCATTTTTTGTTTTGGCGAAAATGAACGTTCCATCAGCCGCCTCAGCACCAAGGTATGGGCATCCGCTCTTTTGCGCCGCCTCGGCATATCTGTCGTTGAGCATGCCTATAGCTACATTTTTTACATAATTGGCCATGACGTAGTCCATGGAATTTTTAAGCGAGTCGGGCCATGGATCGTGCTTGAAGAGAGCCTCAACGGCACTGTTGGGTTGTTCCTTATCCTTGTCAATCACGACAATGGGCGTATCGTTGTCTGGCACTTGCTCGGCTACAATGGGCGCAATGTCGGCCGGATTAGTCACAGTACCGAACATCTGCCGTATCATACGCTCTGTATGATCCACATCAACATCACCCACGACGATGATGCACTGATTGGATGGGTGGTACCATTTTTCATAGTAGGCGCGCAGCTCTGCAGGTTTGAAATTGTCCACGACACTCATCAGCCCGATGGGAAACCGCGAGCCATACTTAGATCCAGAGTAAAGTGTGGGCAAGTTTCGCTCCAACATACGCGAGTTAGCACTGGTGCGCTCTCTCCACTCTTCATGTATCACGCCTCGTTCTTTGTCTATCTCTTGAGGGTCCAATGTCAGACCGTTGGCCCAGTCGTGCAGGATGAGCAGGCACGAGTCGAGTGCGCTCTGTCGCTTGGTGGGCACGTTGGAGATGTTGTAAACCGTCTGGTCTATAGACGTATATGCGTTGAGATCTCCACCAAACTTTACGCCCAAAGACTCACAATACCTGATGACGTTGTTGCCTGGGAAGTTTTTGGTACCGTTGAAGCACATGTGTTCAAGGAAGTGAGCCAAACCTCGCTGGTTCTCTTCTTCCTGTATGGAGCCAACACGCTGTACGATATAGAAGTTGGCACGCTTCTCGGGCCAGTTGTTATGGCGTATGTAATACTTAAGGCCATTATCCAAAGTCCCTATTCTTACAGCCGTGTCTACCGGCAACGTCTGCGGCAAATCAGCCGCTTGTGTCATGGTGGGCAGAATGACGAAACCAAGCAATGCCCTCCAAAAGAGATGTTTCATAGTTGTGATGGTGTTAGCCGCACGGCTCCTCAACCGAAGTGCCGCGCGGTGGTGACTTACGCAATATAGTTACTGTTTGGCTGGTGTGGTAAATTTCTTGGTGTGCAACTTGCCCCATTCGCCCTTGACATTGCGTGCCATAGAACACGCGATGTATGTAGTGGCGGGCAGCGCATTCCATTTGGCGCGATCCACGCGATACTGATTCCAATAGGGATCTTGCGGAATATCCTTTTGCAGCATGTCGATAACGCCGCGTTCACCCATGTCTTTGGCGTTGAAAGCCTCCTCGGTGATGATGATATCACGGTGTACAGCCGCTTGATCATTGGGCGTATATACTATTTCCTGGAAGTAGCCAGTGTCGTCACTGCCGCCAAATTGTCCAATCTCAATGTTCACGGCAGCCACACCCTCGCCACCCAACAAGGCTGTTTTGACGGGCATGGTGACAATGTCGAGGTACACGCCATCCTTGTCCCAAGGCAACGCACATATCTCATAGTCATAGTTGGGTATCATATCATCCCATGTGTGGCTCATCTCCTTGGTGTAAGCCGACTGGCCACTGAACCGCCTAATCATGTCGGAAGGATTTGAGAAGCCCATCATCGGACCGTGGTGCGCCACGATACTATCTATGCTTCCGGCCTCGAATTGACAAATGGCATAACCTGCCACATCAGCGTTGGGACTGAACTTCACCGTAACGCTGTCGGGGCCAAGGGCCGTCACGGTGCATGTGAGTCGCGGATTGCCTGCCGGCTTGTGCTTGGGCGTTGTGAAAGAGGTGCGCGTGACGAAACCTGCAGCGCCATCCTTGTCGTAGCCGAGGGTGAGCAACGTGTATTCTTTCTCGGGCAAGACACAGAACCCCATGTCCACGAATTTCGCATCTTTGAGGTTGGGTGTGCGTTTTTCTGTTTTTTGGTTACTGAAATAATTGGCCAACACAGCGTCACCAATGCGAGTAGCTATGTCGGATGTAAAAAGCTGCATGCTGTACGAAACACACGTTGTACCTTTCGAGAGCGATAGCGTCATGGGACCATTGTCGTTGCAATTTACGGTTACGTCAACGGTAGCCTTCATGTCATTTTGGGCTGCCACCTGTGTCACCACGGTCATAGTGAAGAGGCAGAGCAATGTTTTGAATATTTTCCTAATGTTCATGTTATGATTGTTTTTGATTGTTCATGTTTGAGGATTGTGAAGAGATTCATGCGCCGACTATGCGACACCCGGCTCTCTTCACAATGTAAGGAATTATAGTTGTTAGCTTGTTTTATCAATACATGTCAAGTGTGGTGCGTTCTGCACGCAGTTGTTTGATGGAGGCTACCCGCCCACCAGCGTTGTATTTGCCCACAAGGACTGGTGCCGGCAGGTTTGTCACCTCATAGATTAAGACATCACCGTTCTCACATCCAACAAGCAAATGCTTGTAATCACGTCCCTGCGTGTACTGGTCGTTGCGGTCATAGGTCATGGCCGTAACTTTGGAGGTAATGCCCTTGAGCGGCAGTTGGCCTACCTGGTCTATGGATGTGGAACCCCATGTGCCGCTCCTAACAACCACAAACACCTTGTTGCCCTCTGAAAAGAGGTCACAACGGCTCTTGAGATTACTCAAACGGGTTGTGGCCGCAGTAAGGAACACGGTTTCTTTATTGAGTAGGTGCCCTGTCACCTCGTACGGGAAGTAATAGGTGTTGGCCATCGGCACATTGAGTTTGCGCGTCCGATTGTCCACGGCAAAGGTTCCAACCATGGATTTTCCGCCCGTGTTATACCATATTTGATACCAACTGTTGTTTCGGTCCCAATACATTTGCCCATTGATGGCGGTCAAATAGAATACCTCTGCATCTGCTGGCATCTTCATGATGGGTGCACCCGCCCATCCCGACATTGACAAGTCTGTCATAAATACACGGTAACTGTGATAGTTTCCCTCCAACGATGTTGCGATGAGTACTCGCCTGTTTTTCTCGTCGTAGCATGGGATGTTGGTGTGTCCCCACAGCGTATGTCCGAAATTGGTTATCTTGTAACCCTTTTCATCGAGATAATACGGTTCAGTGAGAAACTTTCCACCGAGGTAGTGCTTGCCCGTCTGGCGCGTGAAAATGCGACCGTCTTGGGTGGCTACCCATGTGAACGCAGGATTGTCAGCATCTATTTCTTGGTCTCTGCGAGCACTAACCTTGAAATTGGCAGGCGTTCCATCGGCAAACTGAGATCCAAGTTCCCAAGCCTTCTTGAGCGTGGAGGCGTTGAGAACCAACGCGTCTCCCTCCTGCGTGATGGCCGTCACCGAACCCGTAGGACTGACATTGAGTGACAGCGATACATCCATGCGTTTGGGTGTTCCAGGTATATCGTCCGACAAGTGCTTTTTGAAAATAAACTTGGGTACGCTGAAAGTGCCGTTGGCGGCGCGCCCATATTTCAGGCTCAACGCCGACATGGAACCAACATGCGGGTCGCTGTTGTTCTTAGCAGAGTAGACGATGAAGTCGCACTCTGCAATGGGAGGTTCGATAGTGATATAGGTTCGGGCCTTGAAAGAAATGCCCGTAGCTTTCTCTATGATAGCGAAATCACCGTCAAAGCTCCCGGTGGGATAATCAGTCAGTCCCAATCGTTTCATGAACTCATCAGTGGGAATGGTCTCTTTCAACTCGGTAGAAAATACCTTGCCATTAAGACGCCACTCATATCGCACCTCCTTGCTCCTCTCAAGCGAGTCGAGTTTTCCCCAATTGAAGTATCTCGACGCGTCGATATATGTTTTCTCGCCACCCCGTCCATACACGTATATAGGGTCGTTGTTTACATTGATGAGCCACGTTGGCGGCTTGAGCGATTCGTAAGTGTAATTTCCCTCATCGCTGAAGCACGCAGTCAGCGTAGCGCATACAATTGCGCACGCGATGGCGTTTCTCATTGTTTTCATAATGCGTTCCTTTCGTTGTTTGCGTGGTTAAACATTGACGGTCATCACACTTCCGTCTTCTTCCTTGGCCTGCTCCGGATGCTCCACAAGCCATTGCTTGAACTGCCTGACAAGTTTGATAGCCTTGTATGGCGCCTTGCGCAACATATCCTCGTTGAGTGTGGCTTGCTTGTCAATGTTAAGCAAGAATAGTTTGTACTTACGACTGGAGTATTCGCCGAAGAGATTGTTGGTCACATCAGCATCCCACCACTCGGGTTTGACGGCATCACGCGTGAGTACGATGACGGCCCGCGTACGCTCGGTCTGTCCTAACTGTATCTCGCCCATGGGCATCAGCTCTACCGTGAGCTTCACACCATGTGGCATGCTTTTGAGCCTGGCCGACCTGAACATCCTTATGGCGATGGTGTCACTTTGGTTTTTGGCTCCCTCCGGCACATTGTGTGCCCTGAACGTGTAAGTGTCTTGCAATTTGTACTCGTCTGGCAGAGCCGTTGTCATGTCTGGCACAACCTTGAGTTTGAACGTTGCGTCACGCTCAAGCAGCCGACCAGTCATGTTGACCACAATCTTGGCATCTATCTCTGACACGTCATCATTCTCAAAGAAGAAAGACGCTATAGTCGAGTCGGCCTTTTCCTTACCAGGTGCGATGGCATCCTTGTAGAACTTCTCAAAATATATATGATGTTCCTGCCCGAAAGTCATCAGTCCTTCTTCCTGGCACGACACACAGGCTAACAATGCCACAAGGGGCAGTATATAGATGTATTTTTTCATACGTTTCATCGTTTAAAGTTTTATTTTGTTTCCTCCGCTGGTATGGGCAGCACGCTCTCTTGCTTGGTCAACGGCTTGACGGTGCCGTTGTCACGTTTCACGCCAGCATTAAGCCGCTTGTAGAGATAGAACAGTTGTCCCTCACTAATCCACTCTCGCTGTCCCTCGCGCACAAGATCCTTAACGAAAGCGCCCCATGAGGTTTGCGTGGGCAACTTGTAGTCATTCAACCCTCTGTGCTCGCGCATAGTGTTGAGCAAACCGTAAGCACCCTCGAAATCGCCCTTTCGAGCCATGCACTCGGCCACGATATATCTCAACTCAGACGTACGTAGCAAAGGCAAGATGGTGACAGTACGGTCACGCTCCATCGTATTTCTCTCTTTGACGTACCATTTGGTGGAGAGAAAGTTGCGGTAAGAGCCTTTGGGTTCGTATACTAAGCGGGTAGAACGAATGTCGGTGGTACTCTCATCCATACCCGAGATGGTCTTGAAGATGTCTTGCCCATCTTTGTTCACAATGAACAAGTCACTGCTATGCTGATTTTTCTCTCGTGGGAAAAGGCGTTCCAAACCAGCCTCGTCCACTTGCTTCTCGTTGTACAATCCCATGACAAGCGTGCCCACCATGCGTATGTCATTCATCTCCTCTGGCTGATCCACCCATGCGAAATTGAACTGCTCATCCTTGAAAGGCTCGAACTTAGTAGCATTGGCACCCTCGAAAGTGGCGTCCAACACCTCCAGAGCATACGCCTTGGCCTTGTCCAAAGAAGAAGGGTCAAACGTTGCGTTATATTGATGGGCACGCGCCAACAATGCCGTGATGGCCCAATAGGAGAACCTGTAACCCCTGCCTAAAAAGAAAGGATCAACGCTCGTGGGGTCAGCGGCGCCCTCCATGCCATACATCAAGGAGTTATAGAAGCGCGCCTCGCCCGACACGCTGGCGCTATATCCCAAGGGCGAGAGGTCAAAAGGCTTAACAAGTTCACGCGCCTGCTCAAGATCTGCAATGATTTTACTCATTACTTCCTTGACGGGCAAGTGCGTGGCCCGCTTATTCGGGAACTCAGTGACGTAGGGAATGTAATTGGCACCATCGTCGTCAATGGGTGCGGGGGCAAAGAGGCGAAGCATGTCGAGGTGGATAAAAGCTCTGATGGCCTTGGCCTCACCGAGGATGTTGTCTCTCTCCATCTTGCCCGCGCTGAACTTGTTGTCACTCTCACCCTCCAGATGTTTGATTAAATCGTTGTCGGCGGCAATGGCATTGAAGGCCGCCAACCAGATGTTGTCTATCAGTGGCTGTAACTTGGCATCCTTGTAGTCGCGCTTGCCAGCTGCGATATAGGTAGGGTTGCTCAAGTCATTAGAACTGACATTGATGTCGTACTGACCTGAGAAGAAGTCAATAACGCCAAATTGCAACTCACGGCCGTAGAGCGTAGGTGATGCCATGCTCTTGTAGATGCCATGCAGAGCGGAACGATAGCCGTCGCCGGTTTCGAAAAGCTCGTTGGCTGTTGACTGGCCCTCTACGGGCACATCAAGCCAGTCGTTGCAGCTGCTCAGCCCAAAAAGTGCCATGCAGACTATGATGATGGAATATGTTTTTTGTTTCATAATCGTTGTCGTTGATTTTTGTAGGTCAATAACTTGCTCGCAAACTTATGCTGTATGTGTGGGCATAAGGGTATGAGAGTCCGCGTTCCACCCTTACGGTGTTCCACCGAGCCAAGTCGGATGCGTTGAGCGTGACGGACAGTGCGCTCAGCTTGAGCTTAGAGATAAGTTTCCGACTGAAGTCGTAGCCTATAGACAAGCTGTTGAAATGCACATAGTTATCATTTTGCACAAATCTTGATGTAGGCCTGGTGGAGCTTTTTTCACCCAATCCATAGAATGGTGCTATGTCGCCCACCTTGCGCCATCTGTCCGTGATGACACGACGGTCTACATTCTGGTCTTTTATCTGTGCGTTCTCCACTTTCTCGAGCAAAGTCTGGTTGTACACCTGACCGCCAAATGCGTAGAGGAACGAGGCGTTCATGTAGATTCCCTTGTAGGCCACGTTAATGCCGAACGAGCCTTGCGCATCGGGATTGGTGTCACCGCACACTACCATGTCACTGGCGTTCCATTCCTTGGTAATGGTGCCGTCTTTCTTCCTGAAAAGCTCTTTGCCGCTGGCAGGGTCAATGCCCAGGGAGGGCATGGCGTAGATGGCCGTGGTAGACGCTCCCACATAATATTGGATGAGGGGGCGGTTCTGCAAGTTTTGATATTGCGGATGCTCGGCATCGTAATTATCCCTGATTTTCTTGTTGTATTCCTCAATGGCATCGTCCAATTTGGATATTCTGTTCTTATTTGCACCCAAATTGGCGTTGGCCACTACCGACCAGTCGCGGTTACGGAAGAGCGTGACATTAGTCTTAAGCTCAAAGCCCTTGTTTTCGATAGAACCAACGTTGCCGCTATAAGAGGTGAAACCCGATGATGGCCTTATACCAATGCGGTCAATCATGCCATCCGTTGTTTTCTTGTAATAGGCAGCCTCGATATATAATCGGTTTTTGAAAAGCTCCGCTGTGAAACCCACGTCGAGCGACTTGGTGATTTCCCACGACAACGCTGAGTTGCCCATGGTGAAGAGCCTAACTGCTGGCCCTGTGTAATACCACGCCTTCGTGTCGGCCTTGTAGCTGCTGATTACGTCGAAACGAGAGAAGTTCACCTTTCCGGTGCTGCCATAAGTACCACGCAGTCTAAGCGTGTTAATCCACGGCAATTTCTTGACGAACGAGTAGTTGTGCACGTTCAAGCCCACGCCGACAGAGGCGAACGGAGCAAAGCGCTTGTCCTCGCCAAACTGTGACGATCCATCCATGCGGAACGAAGCGTCCAGCAAGTAAATCTCGTCAAAGGTATAATTGAGGGCTCCCAACACGCCAAAGAGCCTTGTCGTAGATTTGGTATCGATGGTCTTGTCAGTCTGCGTGGCCGCATATATGGGGTCGTTCAGGCTACCGATGTTGAAGCCTTCTTGCCTGTACGACAGGCGGCGGTCGTTAGTTTCCTGTGCGTCCACACCTGCCGTGAGGTTCAAGAAGTGGCGCTTGAACCGCTTATTGAAGTGGAGCATGGCGTTGGCATTCCATTTCAGGCGAGTATCGCCAGACACATCAAGCGAGCCTTTGCGGTTATTGGCTACGGTGCGAAACAAGAAAGAGTCCTTGGGGTCTTTGAAAGTCTTGCTGTCTGTCTTCACTTGACTTACGCTAAATGTGCCTCGCAGATACAAATTTGGGGTGAAATGGATGTTCACGCTCAAATTGTCGGTCACGTCGGTGATACCACCGCGGCCGCTGTAGCTTTGCAAATAGCGCTCCCGCCACAGCGGATTGGCTCTATGAGACATGGGCAGCTCGCGCAGCAATTCGCCAGCATCGTCATAGATGGCATCGTAAGGCAGCTGCTGCGAATAGTCATTGAAATAGCCGTATGGCGAGTCCTCGTAGGATGTTCTGTTGAGTGTCACCTTGTTTTGTATGTGCAACCAATCTCTCAATCGATAGTCTATCATCATCCCCGCACCGTACCTGTCGCGCATGGAGCCTTTCATCACGCCGGCGTTGTTGTCATAGTTCAGGTTCAGCATGTACCTCACCTCGTTGACACCGCCTGATAGCGACACGTCGTTACGCCAGTTGTAGGCGTTGCGCAGAGGCCGCGCCAACCAGTCAGTGTTCACGCCGCGCCTCACTTCATTAAGTTTGTCGTTATACTCCCTCTCCTTATCTATCGTGGCCACACCAAAAGTCCCTACATACAGCCCGGCATCTTTCTCTACCTGCAACTTCTCGGTGGCGTTGGTCAGATTATAGTCTGAAAGGTCGGGGAAGGACAGCTCCAGAGTAGTATTATAGTCTATGCGTATCTCACCTGCCTTGGGAGGTACAGTGGTGACAATCACGACACCATTTGCCGCACGCGAGCCATAGAGTGCCGTGGCTGCAGCATCTTTCAAGATGGTCATGCTCTCAATGCGGTTGATATCCATGTCGTATATCTTTTGCACGTCTACTTCAAACCCGTCCAGCATGAAAATAGGCATGTTAGGGTTGTCACGCAGGTTGGTACGTTGGGTGAGGCGCTGGTTCTCCACGTCCAAACCTCTATTCTGCGATATGCTCGACGCTCCTCGAATGCTAATTTCATGCATCTGGTTAGGATCTGCACCAAACCCAAGGTTGTCCATAATGCGGAATGAGGGGTCAAAAACCTGCAAGGCTTTCACGGCGTCTTTAGAGTTCACCTTCTTGAGATCCTCACTAGTCACGATAGTGGCCGAACCTGTAAAACTGTTTTTCTTGAGTTTCTGGAAACCCGTCACCACCACTTGTTCAATCTGCGTGGAATTCTCCTCCAAATAGATGGTAAACCTGCGGTGTTTTCCAACGGTGAAATTCTTGGGTTTGTAGCCGATGAAACTCACTTGAAACACGTCTTGAGCAGAGCATTCCTTGACGACAAATTTTCCCTCCGCATTGGTGGCCGTGCCTCGCAACCCACTTTTCAAGCGCACCGTGGCGCCGACAATAGGCTCGTTGTTGGTGTTGTCAACCACAGTTCCCTCGATGGTGAACCTGTCGCTCCCGGCTGGCTGTTGAGCCAAGAGAGGTCCACTTAGCGAAAACAGCGCTATGATCCCAACTACGAGAGACTGGCTAAAAAAAGTTTTTCGCATAGGTATAACAAATTTTGATTAATAATGAAAAAATCTCTCATGCAAGCGAGTTCAAACCATGTGGTTTCAACATGCTCACTGCAAATATATGTTATTTAGACTTAAATTCAAAATAAAAAAATCATTGAAATAAAGGATGTTGCACTGCAACATCCGTATGTTTATTGATACTATGAAGAACATCGCATAGAGAAATATATCTGGTTTTTGCAACAAAAAAAAGGACAATTGTTAATGTTTAGTTACAAAACAACACTTTCTTTCTTTCAAAATTGCTACTTTCGTGACGTTTTTTGCACACAATTTCATTATTTTAGCTTATCTTTGCGACATAAATGAAGTCTATAATCCTAAAACATATCATATCACGCATGCGTAAAGAGCTTCACAAACTCTATTTAACCGTCCGTTCCCTCAATCTCATATTTATCTTGACCATGCTCGCTACAGCCATCGCCTTGACGACCGCATGCAACCATTTCTCCGACCATCAAGCCAGTCTTGACAGGGTGGATACCTTGCTCGCCCAAGGCAACGTTGACGCAGCCTACACCTTTTTATGTGAAATGTCAACCGAGCACCTTGACAGCCACGGCGACATGGCGCGCTACACACTGCTCAAGACAGAGACCCTATTCCGCAAGCAACTGCCCGTGGACAACGACTCCATCGACTACGCCATCTTCTACTACGAGCAGAACGGTGATCAAGAGCAGCTCGCAAGAGCATGCTACTACAAAGGCGTGATACATTTTTTCTACCGTGGCAATACCCGACGAGCTATCCTTTTGCTCAAACGTGCAGAAAACTTGGTCAAGCAATCGAAAAACCTCACACTGAAACACAAGGTCTATTCATCCATCTCCTACATCAACCTGATTAACAAAAACTACACCACCGCCATCAAATACGCTCGCAAAGCGGGCGACATGGCACGCAAGCTCAACAACAAAGAGTGGATAGGCTATAGCCTCACCTACATTGCCAACGCATACAGTGGATTACAAAAACCCGACAGCAACTTGGAATACCTACGCCAAAGCCTCAACTACTACCCATACCTGAGCCGCGAAAACCAGTCGGTGCTACTCTCAAACATCAGCGAAGCCTATCATCTTAACAACGATTCAGCCAAGGCCGAAGAGTACATACAGCGAGCCTTGAGAGAGCGGCCCAGCAGCTACACCTACGCAGTACTGGCCGATTTATACATACAACGAGGCGAACTGAAACGCGCTCACGACTGCTTGCTCAAGGCCGCAGACACCACAGACGTATACACCTACGAGAAAGTGCTGCACAGCCTCTTCACATTGAGACAAACCATGCGCGACTATCAAGGAGCCACGCGCATAGCCGACACGCTGCTCGCCTTTCAAGAGCGACAAGAACTCATACGCAGCCAAAACAACATTTACAACATACAGAACAAATATGAGCGAGAAGAACACGAGAAACAAATCGATACTTATCGCACATACTCCACCGGTCTACTCATCATATTGGTGCTATCAGTAGCAACAATGGTGCTCTACCACAAGTACAAACAAGCACGCGACCGGCGAGACCTGCTGCAAAAACATCTGCTGCTCAACGAGTATAGCGACCAGCTGCACAAGCTGAAAGCCACTCAGAACATCACCAACAAAGAACTAATCGAGCTGAAAAAGAAAGTAAGTACGCTCAAAGATACTGAGGTACAAAGGCTCAGCAACGGAAAGATTCTATACGAGAGCGTGCTTTGCAACCGAAACACCATACATTGGAGCAGACAAGATTTTCTTGACTTCTTAGAATACATTAAACTCATCGACATGCCCTACGTTGAACAACTGAACCAAACATACTGTAGCCTCTCGCCCAAACAGTACCTATATCTCACTGCTACCGAGCGCATGGGCAAGACAGAGCAAGAGGTGGGAGACATTTTGGCCATTGGCCCCAGCAGCGTACGCTCCATCAAAAGCCGTATCAAGAGCAAGCGCATGACTGAATGACGGCAAGTGGAATCACCATGTGCATGTCAAAAACTCCCATAAAAACAATCCAAACACAGACTTGTTGCATGCGCCATTATCATAAAGCAACATATCTCCATTCATGACACATGCCAACCGTAACTAAAATTTAGCCAAAGTAAGACAACAATCTTACTTTGGCTAATTTCATTTATTCACCGAATATCCAAGGGGCATCACCCTTGTTCTGGATGTTTCTTTAAAGCAATTTATTTTGCTTCTTCGTCTTTCTTCGCGGTTTTACGAACGGAACGCTTGCGCTTTGGTTTCTCCTCCGTTGCATTATTCTCTACTTTCACACCGGCCAATTCGGGATCAATCATGATTCGACCACAATACTCACACACGATGACCTTCTTGTGCATCTTGATGTCCAACTGTCGCTGAGGCGGAATCTTGTTGAAGCAACCACCACAAGCATCACGCTGCACATAGACAATACCCAGTCCGTTTCGTGAGTTTTTGCGGATACGTTTGAAACTAGAGAGCAGACGCGGTTCTATTGTGCCCTCGAGTTCACTGGCCTTGTTTTTCAGTTTTTCCTCTTCGTCACGCGTTTCCTGCATGATGTCATCAAGCTCTTCCTTCTTCTCCTTCAAGGCTGCCGTACGATCCTTAATCAGTTCATCGGCTTCTGCCAAATCAGCATTTTTCTCCTCCACCTTGATCAAGGCTTCTTTGATTTTCTTGTTGCAAAGCTGTATCTCAAGACTTTGGAACTCGATTTCCTTGGTCAGTGTGTCATACTCGCGGTTGTTCTTTACCTCGTCAAGCTGCTTTTTATAACGCTCTACGCTTGATTCAGCACTTGTGATGTCAGCTTTCTTCTGAGCTATTGCCTTCTTGAAATCATCGATGTCAGTCTTGATCTTCTCCACACGAGTGTTCAAACCTGCGATTTCGTCTTCCAAGTCCTGGACTTCAAGTGGCAATTCGCCACGCAATGCACGCTTGTCATCGATGCTTGACAAGGTTTTCTGCAACTGATAGAGAGCCTTCAACTTCTCTTCTACTGATAAATCTGTAGGATCTTTCTTTGCCATGTTTTATTTAATTTTTAATTGATTCAACCCATTATTAAAGGTAGATGATTGGATTCGTGTTGATTTTAGTCAGATGACATTCAGCTTCGGGACACTGCTCCTCGATAATCTGTTTCAATAGCTCGGTCGTGTACTGCTCACTCTGATAATGACCTATCACGGCCAACTGAATGCGCTGCTCCATGTCGAAGAACTCGTGATAGCCCATTTCACCCGTCACAAAGGCATCGGCACCAGCCTGCAATGCGTCTTTCAAGAGAAACGAACCCGAACCTCCACACATTGCAACGGTTTTGATGGGCCGCCGCAACAGCTGATTGGCCTGTACGCACTCCACGTCAAATTCGCGTTTGAGCATCATGATGAAGTCATCGGCAGCCATTGCTTCTGCAAAGGATCCGACAACGCCTTCACCACCTTCCACGCCATCAACCAGCTGCGTCTTGCCGATGAACGACAGGTTCTGCAACCCCATCTTCTCGGCAATCTTGTAGTTAACGCCGCCTTTGGCACTGTCCAGATTGGTGTGCATGGCCACGATGGCCACGTTGTTTCGGATGGCCTTGATAACCGTTCGCTGCACATAGTTTTGATCGGAGATGCACGACAGTCTGCGGAATATCAGCGGATGGTGCGCCACAATGAGATTACACCCCAGCGCAACAGCCTCGTCGACAACCTGCTCCGTCACATCCAAACACAATAAAGCCCCTGATAGTTCCGCCTCTGTCAATCCAACTTGCAACCCAGCGTTGTCATAATCTGCTTGCAAGGGCAAAGGCGCGAATCGTTCAAGGGCACTCACCACTTCTTTTATCTTCACGCTACCTATATTATTTAGCTGTTGCAAAGATAATGTTTTCACGGCAAATACGCAAGACCGCAACGCAGTTTAACGTTATTTTCCGTTTCACATGCACTTTACAGCATCTCTTTTCAAACAATATTATGCTAAAATCTGCTGAACACCTTAAAATGAATACTTTATAATATTTCAACCCAATCGTTTTTTTCACAAAAAGTTTGGTTCTGTTTTTACTTTTCAATTTTCAATGGGTCATATAGTTGTAGCATTCACTAAAAACGAGCTCAATAATAATGACAATGCACAAAGAGAAAGTTATCCTGTTACCAACAGGTAGAATCTCCAAAAAAGTAACAATACAAGTAAAAATCAAAGAAATTACGATTATGAAGACAATGATGAACATCAAGAAAGTGACACTCTTCTCTATTATGGCTTTGGTTGGAACAACAGCTTTCGCACAACACAGACGCTATAGTCGTGTGCATCCTTACCCCTATCACCCTATTGTGGTGACCGCAGTGAATCGTCCAGCAGTAATAATTCGTATCAACAACAGATTGAGCAAGAAAGACCGCTTGAACATGGCTTTGGCTTACTTGAAGAGCAACAAGTCGCTTAGCATTTCCAAGTACGGCAAAATGACTGGCTTGACAAAGACCACAGCCGAGGCTGAACTCGATGCCTTTGCCATCAGCAAGAGCAATCCTATCAAAATGGTATTCAATGGAAAAAGGAAACTTTATATGGTATGAGAATAGAGGACAAATACATCATTTGGGCTATTCGGGAGAAATCAGAAATGGGCTTTCGGCTCTTGATGAAGAAGTACAAACAACCGATTTATTGGCATATTCGGCGATTGGTTGTTGCTCATGATGATGCGCAAGATGCCTCGCAGGAAACCTTTATCAGGATTTTTCGCTACTTTGACAAATTCAGGGATGGCAACTCCTTCCGAGGTTGGATTTTTCGAATAGCCACCAATGAAGCACTTCGGTTGATTGACTTGCGGAAACAAGGCCAAGTCTCTTTGCAGGAAGATGATAATCTAGCGAATCGCATCATGGCTGACAACTATGTGGATTACACTGACTTGGAAGCTGTGAAATTGCAAAAAGCTATTCTCTCGTTACCCACCAAGCAACAGGCAGCGTTCAATCTTCGCTACTATGACGAACTCAGTTATAAAGAAATAGCAGAAGCAACAAATTCCACTGTTCCTGCCGTCAAGATGAACTTTAACATTGCCAAAGAGAAAATTATCAAATACATGAACTCGAACGATTAAAACAAGACAACGATGAACAAAGATTTTGATTTCGACAAGGTCGGTAAGCGAATGCCTTACACTATCCCAGATGGATTTTTCGACAAACTCGAAGATGATATTTGGAAAGATGTTAAGAATAACAATCAAGAAAAGCATAATAGCACAACTGTCACAGTAGAGACGCAACGAGTTGGGCGTAAATCTACCAAGTTGCACCTTTTGATGCGAAGTGTTATCACCGCAGCCGCATCCATAGCCTTATTGCTTGTCATCAGTATGAACTTTTCTAAGTCAAATGAAACATCTTTTAATGATGTTGCCCAAGCTTTCAGCCAACTCACCTCCGATGACCAGACTTACTTGCTAAACATCTATCAAGATGATGTCTTTATCAACGAATAAATATCAGAAAGAATAACATTAAACAAAAGTATAACGTTTTAAAAATAGAGAAATTATGAAAAATCTTATCAGAACATCCGTTATCGCAATCATGATGATTGTGTCTTGCGCTACAATCTTTGCACAGCAGAACACTCCACAGCGCCCTAATCAAAAGCAGCGTATCTCACGAGAGCAGCTTGCCGAAGTACAGGCGAAGCATATCGCCAACGAGTTGGCCTTCAATAATGCCGTCACCGAAAAGTTTGTCAAGACTTACACAAATTACCAAAAGGAGATTTGGGCATTAGGGCCTCGCCTGCGTCCTAACAAGCAAGCTTCGTCCGAGCAAGAGAAAGAGGAACGTATCAAACAACGCTTTGCTATGAGTGAGAAAATCCTCAACATTCGACAGAAGTATTACAAGGAGTATTCTAGGTTTCTTACTCAAGCACAGATAGAAAAGGTGTATGAGCAAGAGCGAAAGATGATGAGTCGCCTTTCAAAACGAGGAAAGCGAGGGAAAGGGGTTCGTAATAATATGAAACAGGCAAGATAATATTTCCTGCGAATAATAAAAATAACAATAAAGATATTAGACGATGAAAAAAATAACATTAAGCACAGCTTTTCTTTTGACATTGTTTTTCTCTGCTTGTTCTCCAGAAACGCAAGACCTCCTTGGAGAAGCGTCAGAACCCACATCTGAAAATATGGTAACCGTATCTACGGAACAGGCTGCAAGTACCACTATTTCATTGGAGGGTTTGGTAAAGCAAGGGTTAGGTGGCATACACCTTCGTTTCCAAATGTCGGGTATCACCCAAATCGTTTTAGAAAGCGTTGACGGTTATCAGATAGCAGGGAACCTATCTGAAGACAAACAGTCAATCATAACTTTTAGTGCACCAAAAGGCAGTACTCTTGCCCCAAACACAGACTATTACATTGTCACATTTCCTTGTGACCTAAGTGGTGGCTACCGACTATCTATCTATAAGGATGGACAAGTAGCAAGTTATTTCGGAGTTCATCAAATGGTAGAGGCAGGGTCATTTATCACCCCTACAGACCTTGTAGAGAGCGAGTTGGAATTTGCCGACCCAGACGCTCCTTTCGTAGAAGACGAAAGACCTAACTTGAATCAAGCTACCAAAGATGCCCTTGTTGTTTATCAGCAGAATCCTACAGAAGGAAGCAAGGCTGCTTTGATGGAGCAAATGGGCATCAGATATGACAAGGTTGTAGCTCGCAAAAAAGCCAAATTGCGTGAACTGGAACGTGAGGCTCTTCACCAAGACCTTATAAATGAAATGCAAGCTATTGTTGATGAGATGGTAGAAAATCGTGACATCCGCTTGGAGCAACAGTTCTATAGGTTGATAGACCCTCGAACGGACGACGATCCAAACGATGAATGGATGGTGCTTAGAGGAGGGAAAGGCAACAATCCTTACATTGGTTACGCACCTGTCAGAAACATGGAATATGCAGCTTTTAAGAATGAGTTTGTTTATCCACAAGGGCAAGGAAAATATCCTGTTGTAAACGTATCATACGGTGATGCTGTAGCATATTGCCAGTGGTTGAGCGAACAAGATAGTAAGTTCGAATATCGCTTGCCAACAGAGGAAGAGTGGATTCTTGCAGCGGGTCACATGCCAAAAGATGTTTACATGAACTGTGATTATGTGGAGAAAGGACTTACTGCCGTTGATGCCTACACTCAAACGACAGGAGCTTGTGGTGGCATAGACTTTTGGGGAAATTGCTGGGAATGGACTTCAACAACGAATACCAAAGGTGATTATATTGTAAAAGGTGGTAGTTGGGACTCAAGTCGAGATGTTTGCCGAAGTGAATACTCGGATGATGTTCGGAATGGTTCTAATGGATATGCCAATGTTGGTTTTAGGGTAGTTCGTATTGACAGATGACGTTGTTATTCCCCCTCTAATAGCAGACTAAACTTTTAGAGGGGGATTATAATTATTATATTCGAAGATGACTATTCCTTATATTCTTCGTAAGATCAATTAAGGATGCAGGCATGCCAAAAGATGAACACAAACAAGCACTTAATAGATGATTGTGAACGTGTTGTGCTCCATGGCATCGCTACAAATCGAAGTTGATGCCATACTTCAGGTTGATGGAGGGCATGACATGACCGTCAATATAATGTATCACGACATCAGCACCCCATATTCCAAAAGACGGCAGGTAATACTCTATACCCAACACGCTGGCCGCAGAGAAGCCTTTAAACTCGTGTCCTTCCGCCTCCGTCACTATTTTCTGTTTCGGATTGCCCGTCGTTTCAATGGCTCCCCAGCCTCCCAACAACTGCGCATAGGCATGTAGGTGATCGGTCACAGGATGTAGATAGCCCGCACCTGCGCCCATGAAGAAAGCATCCCGATTGTGCTTTAGGCTTGTCGTCTCGTTGGCATAAACGCCCGGGTATGTTCCCCTACTGAAACCACCATGTATCAGGGCAGCCGCAAACCAGTTGTCTGTCACCATACACCTACCTGCGAGATTGTAGTCCCACCCTATCTTTTTCGTCATGCCGGGGAAATATTGCAGACCACCAGAAAGCTCTATCCGAATGACTTGCGCCTTAACCTTCAAAGGGCATGCGCTCATCAGCACGACCAGCCAGCAAACGCACCACAGGCGAAAGCTGGCTGATAATTTCTTGCAGGCGCATAGTGAGCGCTTGTGACATGTCATGCCCCGATATTTATGGATGGTAAATTTCAGCAATGGTTTCAAAATCATCCGGGCGGATGTCCTGATTGTTTATCTTCTTCGCCAAGGCTGCATCGTCATTGAGATATTCCAACAACCATTTGCGCTTCTGTCGCTTGCTGATGTCAGAGACCGAAATCGTCTTTGGCATTTTGCCTCCTTTCTTTAGTGCCAGATGCTCAATGCTGCCATTCTGCACGCTGGTAATCTTCAGGTATCCGCTCGAGGGAATGGAGTAATTAAAGCTACATGTATAAAATTCTACATACGGTCCAGTTGCAGTCACTGCCATCCACAATGGCTTACGCATCTTTTTCCTCAGAAATTCTGATGGGAGATACTTCAACGTGTGCTTACGCTCAGGATGCGTCTTCTTCCACACGGTAAGCGAGGCGATGTCTTTAGCTTCCACAACTGTCTTCTGCCCATCGTTGACCACAATCGTAAGGCGCTTGGTGTTGACGTTGGGCATCTCTACACGTCCCACATACTCCTTACCATCTTTCATGATAATCTTTCCTTCTTCCTTGTCGGTAGCGTCTTTAACCAGTCCGTAAATTTGACACCCTCCAAGGGTCATCGCCACGCATACGGCGGCAATGACGGCAAACAGTGATTTCCTCATATCTGTATATTTAGTTAATAGTCAATTTGTTGGCTACCAAACGTAAGCAACGCCTACTTGGAACAACGTCCGATCGTAGTTTTTAACGTACCTGTATTTTGCTTCGGCAAAACCTTTGAACGATGGCGTGAAATAATACTCACATCCCGCACCGAGGTCAAAATTGAGATTGCCTTCCGAATCGTCCGTATAGTCATCAGGAAGGATGTCGACACCCGCAGGCTTCTCTATCACATTGTTCAGCTTCATGATGGAATATCCCAAACCTAAAACAGGATAAATGCCCAGCTTAGGAGTCAACGCGAACACATAGTTGAAGTCGGTGCCAAACTCAATAAAACTGGCGTTGTTTTGCTTGAAAAAATAGTTGACAAAGACGCTGGCACGGAACTCATCACCATAAAACTTTTGCAAGGTCAATCCGGCACCACCATGGTTGTAATCTCCACTTGTTCCATAGAGGCCCGAGGCACCGAGCGCATAGGTTCCAAAGTCGGTCTTAATTTTGGCGTTTGTTGACATGCAACAAACAACAATGCAAATAAATGCAACAAATAATCTCTTCATACGGTGTTTATTTAGTAAAGAATTTAACATTTCAAGGCCATTGCTTCACGCTCCAATATCAGGCGCATGTTGATTGAAAACGACCATGCAAAAATAAAGAATAATATTGATATTTTGTTTTTTTTACATACTTTAACCGAAAAAATATTTTTAGTTGACGAGTTGACAAGGTGACGAGTAAACAAGTTGATTAGTCCTTCAGCTCATCTCTCCCCTCCTTCGGAGGGGTCGGGGGAGGCTTCCCCCTCCTGTTAAATAAAATGACAAAAAAACTGCATTTGGTTTTTCATGAAATAGAAAAAATAAGCGAGAAAAACAAGCAAAACAACCGTGTTCAACACGCTCAACAAGGGCATGCCTGCGTTATAGCATTGAGTTTACACTGCAATATGTATCACTTTGGCTGTCTACTGTCATGCATTTGAACCCTTACAACAATGCATTTGCACGGCAAAAGGGCTGCTATTCGACCGAAAAATCAATAAAAAAAGGATAGAAGAAATGGCTTTTTCGCATAACTCATTGACACAGTGAACGATAAAAAACCGTCAAATGCTTGCGATATTTGCGAGCGACCAAGGACGTCATAAATTTGGCGAGAATTATGAGAGGGTTGTTGTAAAGAAAACAGACAGCTAATCTCGCGTTGTTCATGGTAAGAAGAGGGGAAAACATGGCCCTGTGTGTGGCTGGTCATCAGCTGGCGTCCTGCCGCTCAGTTCCTTTCAATTGGGCATAATCATCCAGCAGATATCGGCGCGAAACCGCCACGGTGACAACGATGGAGAGTACTGCTGCCGTAAACATGGCAACCAACAGCACCACCTGGCACGCCACGGCTGTCAGCACACTGGCGCCTCCCAACAACATGCCCCACATCACCAAAGGCGACACGCCCATGACAACCCACCCCATGCCTGACAGACTGGGCAGGGCCGACTGCTGTATTGCACGCCGCAACAGGTAGCCGAGCGCATGGCTGTGGGTGGCACCATTGGCCAGCAAATAGTGGTAAAGCTGCCCATGGTGGCGCAATCCCATATAGTAAACATGCAGGGCTTTGCTGTTTGCATGGATGAGATGACCTGTGAGCAGGGCCACGACTGGTATCATATAACGGGGTTCAAACACATTTACTCCTCCCATAACCAACAGCAGCACGTATAGACCAACCAACAGAACGCCTGCAAACGTGCCAGCCAATACGGGCAAAAACAATTGCCGCAGGGGCAACTTGGCCCGTACAATGGTCAACGTGGCACCCCATACGATGATGAGCAGCGCGAACAACAGCGTGAAGAACGGCTTGTCAAGAGCGACAACCTCATACAGCAACACACCCAGCACCAAAAGGCTGCCCGCCATTTTAAGGAACGAACGAAGCGTCTTCGTGAGCAGTGGGATGTTGAATACATAGAAAACATAGCAGGGAACAAGCAACAGCAAGAGTCCCAACATACATTGCATGAAAGTGATGTCCATTTTGTCTACGGTGTCAAATTGATAACCACATCAGCCATTTCGGCAACTTGCTCGTCTGTGGTTGTCCACAAAACAAGATGTCCGGCGGCTTTCATCGACTGAATATACGACAGCACCAAAGGCACATTTTCGGGTGTCTGCCAAGCCGTTGGTTGGTTGAGAAGAATAATATTTCGATTGAGAACGCCAGCAAACGAGAGCATGACGCGCTGTTGCACGTCCGCCGGAAGCGAGCACAGCTGCTGCTCATAACACGACTTGTCAACGCCCAACAACTGCCATTGCCTTAAAAGCGCCGTCTTTTGCTCGTGTCGTGCAGGTGCTTCCATGTCTACCAGCAAATGGAAAAGCGCGGACACGGATATGTCGCCAAACTCAAATTTGGCGGGAACGTATGCCATCATCTGCCGAAAGAAAGGTGCCGACAGCGAGGTGATACGCACGCCATCTACCGACACATACCCACTTTCGAGTGGCTGCAAGCCTAAAAAGGCATGCAGCAAAGCCTCTAAAGCCTCTGTGTCTTGTGCATGCACGCACGTCAGCTGCCCATCCCTTGCCATGAACGACAGGTCTTTGCATACAACGTGGCTACCCACTTTGATGGTGGCATCCTTGATTTCTATCATACATTGGCAAATGTACACAAAAAATATAAGATAACAGATGTGAAAAAACAAAAAAGACATATCTATCCTTTTTACAGGGATGCACACTCATAAAAAAGATTGCAGATACCGATGATGCGTTACATTGGTATCTGCAATCTTATCTTGGAAAGCCGACTAATAGTCGTTATGGCCTGACATTAATTAGACACTAGATGGTCTTTGACCAAATCAGTATCTTTTAGTCTACACGGCAATTGATACACCTTCCCTGATTCGTAATTGGCTTCTGGGAAGTTTATAATGGTATTAATCCAAAGGGTTCTTCCAAGAGATTGCACAAACGAAAGATGAAGTTTGTGCTTACCCGGGAATATAGGGACGTAAATAGCCACTTGACTTGGATCGGGTTTAATGGTCGCAATGGTAATACCTGGATCCCCATGCGTTTCTTGATCTGGATATCTAGTAAACACATCAATTTTTTTCCATTTGTCTTCATGTGAAGTTAAATAAAGCGTTCCATCATCGCGGAGATAATAAAGCCCTGAAAGATAAGAATTCTCTGCTGTTACCGAGACATAGTCAAGTTTGTACAACCACGAAGCAAATCTTTGGTCTTCAGTAGAGTAGGGCAACAAGCAAAGATAGGCGAGTTTGTGTTGCAACTTAAATGTGTAATGACCGTTTTTCCAAACTGCAGTACCAACGCCACAATCACCATTGTATCGAGGAGCATCGCTGTAGTTAGGTCCATATTGCCAAAAAGTATCAGATATCCTTCCCCAATTATCACCATGAGCATATCTTTTTTCATCATATTTCCCAAAGTAGCGAACCTCGTACGTTTTGTCTGGAGAAAATTTACCAGGAACATTGAAATTAGCCGTTGGTTTTCCCCAAACATATTCGGGAATGCTTAGCGGTTCAGACCTCTGCCAATCGCCATTATCGTCTTTCACATAAATCATATCTCCGTCATCCCAATAAAAAGGTGCTCCTTTCCCGTCTTTATATTTACCTATCAAGGTACGTGTTTCTGGAGAACCTGGGGCTACGGCAGAAAAAACAGTGTAGCCTTCATCGTTGTTCTTTGAGAGGATGTCGTCATCGTCAGACGAGCAACTTGTCATTAACGATATTGCAGCTACCATCAAAGGCAGTGCAGTCAATAATAATTTTTTTGCTTTCATTGTTATACTTGTTAGTTATTCATTTTCCATTATTATCATCACGATTTACCACTCACTGTCGTCGAAGACGTGTTCCTTGGCAGGATTAGGATTAGGTTCAGGATACACTATTCCTCCATCTTCTATCCATCCTGCACTACCACCGCCACCTTCGCCGTCGTCATTTCCGGTCTTATCATTTCCAGCATTTCCCCTGAATGACACACAGATGAAACTGTTCTCTACTACGGAGATTTGAGTTATTGCAGGAGCGGTATAACTTTCTTTTTTCATTCTTTTTCTCCTTTCATTTACAATTAAAAGTGTTTATGTTTATATTTCTTCAATTTTTCCATGATTTACAACAAATAAACCTTGTTTGGTTATCAATGATGACTTCATGAACGTCTGACTTATCTCCTTTGTTAATGTTTAAAATGTCGAAACGATGTTACAAGCTTCGCATTATTAACATGCGGTTAGCAGCTGAAACAAGACAAATATTATAAACTTTACAAAAGTAAATGTTTATTCACAATTTACCCCCCCCGATAGTTATTTTTTGTTAAATGTTCGTTGTCAGTCGTTTTTACAATCAACTTTGTACCAAATTATTTATTTTATGGTATTTTTGTAAACACAAAAATGCAATGTGCAACATGCAACGAAAAGATACAACATACTACCTGCCTGCTGAATGGGAGGAACAAAAAGCGGTGCAATTGACATGGCCGCATGCCCATACCGACTGGCAACCCTATTTGCAAGACATCGTTGACACCGAGGTGCAACTGGCAAGGGTGATTGCAAGATATCAGGAGGTGCTCATCGTCACACAGGATGTGGCAGAGACAAAACGTCATTTCACGGCACAGGAATGCCAACGAATCAGGTTCGTAGCATGTCCTCTCAACGATACCTGGGCACGCGACCATGGCTTCATCACCTTGCTGCCGAAGGACGACAAGGCTGCTCCCCTACTCTTAGATTTCCAATTTAACGGTTGGGGAAACAAGTTTGAAGCCTCCAAGGACAATCTGATTAACAGGAAGTTGGTAGCGCAAAACGCTGTAAAAGGCGAATATGTAGATTACAACGACTTTGTTTTGGAGGGCGGCTCCATAGAGAGCGACGGCAAAGGAACCATCCTGACTACCAGTCTTTGCTTGCTCGCTCCAAACAGGAACCAACCGCTGACAAAGCAAGAAATAGAACGAACGTTGCTCGACAGATTGCGCGCTGACCGCATCTTGTGGATAGACCATGGAAAGCTGGTAGGTGATGACACGGATGGACACATAGACACCACCGTGCGCTTTGCTCCAAATGACACCTTATTATATATAGGTACCGATGACGAGGAGGACGTGCAATACGACGATTTCAAAGAAATGGAACGACAGTTGAAAACGTTTCGCACCATAGAAGGCAAGTCCTATCGATTGCTCAAGCTCCCTATACCTCGGCCCATTCACTACGAAGATGAGCGTCTGCCAGCCACTTACGCCAACTTCGTTGTCATTAATGGGGCGGTGATAGTTCCAACTTATCAACAAGACGAACTGGATGAGCAAGCACTCGACATCATTGGGACGGCCTTTCCCCACCGTGACATCATTCCCCTGGATGCCACAACGGTTATCAAGCAACATGGTTCACTGCACTGCCTCACCATGCAACAAATGCAAACTTTGAACTTTGAACATTGAACTTTGAACTTTATGATTAGCAAAGCTATCAACTTGTGAACTCGTAAACTTGTAAACTCGTAAACTAAAACCTCATAAACTCATAAACTAAAAAATATGCACGAAATAAGAATAGGAATACTACAATTGCGGAACACAAAATGTGTAGACGATAACAAAAAGAAAATAGCCGAGAACATCACCGACTTGGCGCAGCGTGGCGCACAGCTCATTGTGTTGCAAGAACTGCACAACTCGCTCTACTTTTGTCAGGTGGAGGATGTCAACAACTTCGATTTGGCAGAGCCGATACCGGGGCCTTCTACAGAATTCTTCGGCAAATTGGCTAAAAAATTAGAGGTGGTAATCGTCACTTCGCTATTTGAAAAGCGAGCTCCCGGCCTGTATCACAACACGGCTGTGGTGATAGAGAAAGATGGAACTATCGCTGGTAAATACCGCAAGATGCACATCCCTGACGACCCAGCCTACTATGAAAAGTTCTATTTCACCCCTGGCGACTTGGGTTTCCACCCCATCGACACATCCATCGGTCGCTTAGGCGTGCTGGTATGTTGGGATCAATGGTATCCAGAGGCAGCCCGACTCATGGCGTTGCAAGGTGCACAACTGCTCATCTACCCCACCGCCATTGGTTACGAAAGCAGCGATGACAAGGATGAACAGCAACGACAACGCAACGCATGGACCACAGTTCAGCGCGGACATGCAGTAGCCAACGGCATTCCCGTTATCACAGTAAATCGAGTTGGACACGAAGACGACCCTTCCGGACAAACCAATGGCATTAACTTTTGGGGTAGTTCGTTTGTAGCTGGTCCTCAAGGAGAATTGTATTATCAGGCGTGCGATGACGATGAAGAGAGCGTTGTGATAGACATAGACCTCGACCATAGTGAACAAGTACGCCGCTGGTGGCCATTCTTGCGTGACCGACGGATTGAGTGTTATCAAGACATTGTGAAAAGATACATCGACAAATAGGCAACCAGAATGACTCGAATAACCATGCAATAGATTCCATTCAGATTGAACATCGTATTCTTGGATGTAAAGGTCGCGAGCTGAAATGGTTTCCACACATGACCATCTGTTTGGCTGTTAGCCTATAAAAAACTCCGCGTACTCAAACAAGTACGCGGAGTTTTTTATATTTCGATGCAACGTTAGTTGGCCAATGATATTGAATGAGCCATCCTAACGATGAGTGTTTTGAATTCTATCTCATTAGAAGAACAAGTAGCGATCATCAACTACGCCGGCCTTTATCACCAACTCGTTCATGAAGTTGCCTGCAAACTGCAAGGCCTTCTGCCGTGCCTTGTCTTCTTCAGCCTTAGCTTCAAACTTACCAGGACGGGTCGTTCGGTTGGTTACTTGGAACACATAGACACCCGCATTGCCCTTAACAGGCTTGGCAGAGAATTGTCCTTTTGCCGTAGCAGCAACCGCACCACTCAATGCAGGCTCACTGGCACCCGTACTCATCACAAACACTGGTGCAGAGAAGGTTACCTGATTGACAGGAGCAACGGTAGCTCCCTTCGCCTTAGCAGCTGCAACAGACTTCACGTCCTTGGCCTTAGCCATAAGCTGTTCGGCCTTCTTGTCACGCATCACCTCAGCCTTCAACATCTCCTTCACTTGTGGATCGTCGTAAGGACGATAGCCCTTTGGATGAATCTTGTCAAGCACGACGAGCAACAATTGGTCATTGTTACCACACTCGTACATCGGAGATATTTCACCTTCTTTCGCCTCGAACAACCATTTCAGGGCGTCACGAGTGTCGTTGATGCCCACCAACGTATGTGTAGAAGTGGTGATATCCTTTGCTTCCTGCACCGTGTAACCACTGCCTTTTGCATTCTTAGCGATTTTATCTGGTGTCTGATTGGCACTGACAAATGAGCTGAACTTGTTATAGGCTGTTGAATAAGTCTCCTTAGAGAAATCGATAGTCTTCTTAATGACGGCAGCCGTGTATTTGTTAATCATCGCCCTGCGGTCAACAACCTGTATGATGACATTGCCTTGTCCCAGCTTCATGTTTCTCGTTTCGCTAACGCCAAGATTATTGAGCGTATTGATATACGTCTTTGTATCAGCGTCCATAGACGGTGCTTGCTGATATTGTGCGGTCGTCAACCAGGTCTTTTCGCCCGTTTGTCCATATTTTTTGGCCAGCAACTCGAAGTCGGCACCACCGTTCAAAGCAGTGTAAATGGAGTCAGCACGCTTCTGAACTTCATCGGCTGTCGCACCCATTACCTGAATTTGGCGGTACTGCACCGAGTCGGGCAACAATTGTTTAGAAACCAATTTGATGACATTCAGCGTGTTATCCATCTGACTTTCGAACGGACCAAAGGTCTGTCCAACAGCCATGGAATCAAGTTTGTCAGCAATGTCAGACGCATAAGCTGTCTTAGCAACAGGCAAACCTAAATAGTTCACCAATGACGTACTCTTGCGAACAGCGTTTGCAGGGTCGGCTGCTGCGGCCAAGTCGGCTGTATATTGCGTGAATGACTTCTGCAAAGCCGCACGGTCGTTTGCGGAAGGTGTTACCTGTACCGTCACATACTTGATGTCACGACTCTCTACATATTGCTTGAAACGGCCCTTCACTTCTTCGTATTTCGCCTTCAAGTCTGCGTCAGAGATTTTCACCTTGCTATCTTCAATGCTCGAATAAGGGAACGTAGCCAACTCAATCTGACTCTCCTCGTTGGCCTCTTTGTATGCCATTTTGGCCTCAATAGGGTTTGAGAGGATGCAACTTGCAAGAAGACTTTGATATTTTTGTGCCAGCAATTGTTGACGAAGCGTCTTCTCTATGAACGTCCAATACTTGTACAAAGCCTGATACTGCTCGGCAAGTTGTGGGTTGGCGGTTTGCTGTGTCTTATAATCAGCGAGGAACTTCTTTAGCGAATTTGCATCAAAACGACCCGTTTGTTGATTCACAAACGGTGTTTGCATCAACATGGGGTTGGTTCCTTCATTAAGGATATTCTGCAATTCGGCATCTGTTACGGTCAGTCCCAGCTTGTTGGCTTCATTCTCTACCACCTTGGTTTGGATGTAAGTTTGCCAAACCATGTCTTTCACTTGGTTCAACTGCATCTCATTGAGGTTGTTCACACCTTGTTGCATCTTGATGACTTCCGAATACTCATCAATGAGCTTTTGAAAGTCTTGCACACCGACTTTCTCACCTAACACTTCGCCTATCTGCTGACGTCGGTCGTTTCGGGATGCTTCGCATGAACGAAATCCCTCTTCAGCAATAAACGCAAAAAGACCCAAACCGATAATACTAATCAAGATCAGGCCTCTTTTTCTAATTTTTCCTAATGCTGCCATTGTTAATTATACTGTTTTATTTTTTTGTTTTTTATATTCGTTTAAAGGCATTGTTCGTACTACAAAATAACATAACAACCTGTGCCATGGTACTGTTAGTTACTTACAAAATGCGTACAAAAATACTAAATTCTTAGCAAACGCATGAATTTTTCAGTTGAAATTTTGCGTTCAAGCCCTTTTATAGGGTCATTCGGTCAGAACTTTCAGCTGAACCAGCTCTATTTTAGCGGTTGCAATCTTGATAATCTTGAACTCGAATTTTCCTATTTTGACAATCTCATTCAACTTCGGGAAGCTACGATAGGCATTCAATATCAACCCACCAAGCGTCATGTACTCCTCGCTTTCGGGCAAATCTAAGCTGAACATTTCGTTCACTTTGTCTATCTCCAGCCGAGCCGACAACAGGTATTCATCCTCATTAGTCTGCTTGGCGACATATTTCAGGCTATCATGTTCGTCCTCTATCTCACCGAATATCTCCTCCACAATGTCCTCCAAAGAGACGATACCGCTGGTTCCTCCGAACTCATCCACCACCACTCCGAGGCTTTTTTTCTGTTGCAATAGTATTTGCATGAGCTTCTGTGCGGGCATGGTTTCAGGCACAAAGGGCATGGAACGGATACCATCTTTCCATGAAGATGGATTCTTAAACAGTTCTGAACTGTGGATATAGCCCTGGATGTGATCGATGTCATCCTTGTAAACAATGATTTTTGAATTGCCACTCTCAATGAATTTCTGCTTCAATTCTTCGAGCGTGCATGTATTCATGTCTACCGAATTAATCTCAGTTCGCGGCACCATGCAGTCGCGCACCTTCGTGTCTGGGAAGTCGAGTGCATTGTGAAAGATTTTCACCTCATTCTTTATTTCCTCATTACTTCGCGCGTTATCTATGCTTGATTGAATCAGATAATCCAAATCAACCTTGGAAAATCCACCCGAGATGGCGTCTTTCGGAATGTGAACCCTAAACAATCGAAGTATCAAGCCTGATAAAAAGGTTGCGAAACGGCTTATGGGCCATAGGATAACGTAAAACAAATAGGCTGGAAAGGCGAACACCTGCATCAGTCGGTTGGGGTTGCTTTGGAACAGTGTCTTCGGCAAAAACTCGCCCGTAAACAAGATAATCAAGGTCGACAGCACCGTATCTGCCGGCACGGTGAATGCGGCATCCATCCCTGCAAAGATTGTTTGATCAAAGAGACGCGCAATCAAGATACCATATACCACCAGCACAATGTTGTTACCCACCAGCATGGTGCTGACAAAGCTGTTGGGGTTGTTGAAGAAAAGAGACAAGAAGCGCTTCGAAATACCCATCTTCTCCTTGTCCATCTGTGCAAGCATACGATTGCTGGACACGAAAGCTATCTCCATTCCTGAAAAGAAAGCAGAGAGTATCATCGTGATGAGGATGCCGATAATCAGCGCTAAATCAACCTGTTCATTCATTGTTTAAATCCTTATCATGGGGTCGTTGGCATCTTAGGTCGTGGTGCTGCTTGCGGACGACTAAAGCTATTGAGGCTATCTGCTGCCACGGTAGTGCTGTCAGACTCGCCCGTAAAGTCGGATTTTTCAAACGATCCCCGACTGTTAGTCACCAGATATCGGGTCATCCGCTCATCGCTTCGGAAATAACTTCCCTGCAGCGTTCGCTTGGGAGTGACAAGTTTTGAGTACTTACGCGAATACAACTCGTGTGCTCGCCTATCCAGAAACAACTCCTCACTGGTAAAGTCCAGCCCGTCTTTGGTCAATATCTTTACCCGTCCCCGCAGTTCCCAAAGCTGCTTGTCGGTGTAATAGTAGGCCGTATCGCATTGTATGTACGACTGCACATGAAAGCTCTCATCAAACTGTTCTAAGAAAGCTCCCTTGATGAAAACCGACTTTTGAGAGGTTTCATTTTGGTAGATTTCCCATCGTTCTGTCACTATTTTATACTTGATGACGCCCGAATCGGATATCAACTGGTTCACTCCATAGGTAGTCATCATAGGCACCGAGTCGCGTTCATGAATGGCAGGCGCAATATGTTCCCTCTGTTTTTCGCACGAAATGAAAAACAAGATGTGCGACAATAATAAGATAGGTATGACAGACTTCTTGACCATTCAGTTACCTTCCCTGCCTCACAAAGCAGATTAATTAACCTTCCATTTAGCGAACCAACGCTCGTTGAAGGTCAGTCCGATATTGATACGAAACGTATTCTCTGTGATAAAGGTCTTCGAATCCTGTCGAACCCACTGCGCAGAGATATTCAACAACGAACGATTGTTATAAGCATTGACGATGGGAATGCCGAAACCTGCACTCACGCTGATTTCCTTTGGGCCATCCACACCATTTACTTTCATATAAGGTGTGGCGTAGGAAGCACCTAACCGATAGCGGATTCGTTTGAAGAAATTGCGACTGTTCAAATCTTGACAGAACTCTCCACCAACTGTAAATCGATGCCGATCGTTGAATTCATTCTTTGACAGTGCGTACTGTGGCACACCACTGGCGATGGAATAAACAGGATATTCGGTTTTTGACCACTGCTGCAGCAGATAATCAACGCCCAACTTCAATTGGTTTTGGTGGTTCCAAGCCAATCCTCCTCCTATCGATGTAGGCAGTTCCAGGCCGTTGGTTATGCTATAAGCGGTTGTGTCCTGCACGCCAGTCTGCGGATTTCGTGAGATAACATCCAACGTTGGGTCGGCACCAAGTTTATGTCCCAGACTATACACAGCACCCAAAGTAATCTGATCTTTCTTCGACAATTGAGCCGTATATTGCAATCCCAAATCCAATTTATAATTCTTCACCGATGCCGAATAATACTTTGAAACGGTATTAACCGACTGGTCATTGTAGCTGTTCACGACCGAACGGTTCAACTCCCCCCACAGATAAGAGATATTGGCACCCAAAGAGAATCCCTTGAAGGGTGCCCATCCCGTCCCTAAGTATACCTGATGCAAGCCACCATTGCCAGCGTAAGTATTGGTTGCCGTGGTCTTTGCGTAGTTTTCATCCACGTTGACGGTCGATGTATGGGCATAATTATATCCAACGTTGGTAAAAGGAACCAAGCCAAAGCTCAAGCCCAAATGTTTGGCCAGCCGCAAACCAGCGACCACATATTCAAGGTCTGCATTTTTCGCATTCTTCTTTTTACCATTCTCGGCAAAATTAGTGAGTTGCCCAGAGATGCCCGCATCGAACACAAAGGTGAGCGAATCGAAGGCTGAATAAGAGGCAGGATTGATGAAATTCACCTGGTCGTTCTCCCTGAAACCATAACCCAATCCGTTCATGCCACGGTTGAATCCGCTGGTCTGGTCAGACAACAGTCCCAAACCATACTGGCTATAAGGAGAATTCGTACCGCTTTGAGCAAACGTAGATATAGTGAAAGCTGCCAACAAAAGGGCACCTGCTACTTTTTTCATTCTGTTCTGATTTCTATTTTGGATGCAAAAATATCGAAAATTTTCTAATTAAACGCACATTAAGTGGGAAATATAAGTTATTTTTGCATCGTGAAACGTTTTACCACGCATTTAAAGTATTTACTGGTATTGGTTGCATTCCTTTTGACCACGCAGCAAACCAATGCGCAAGTAGACAGCGTCCTGCTCAAAAGTATGGACTCGGTTAAGATTAGCTTGCTCACTTGTGGTCCCGGCGACCAAATCTATTCGTATTACGGTCACACTGCCATTCACTACAACGACGTAGGCCGACAGCAAGACATCGTCGTAAACTATGGCATGTTTTCCTTCCAGAAAAGCTACTTCATCTTACGCTTTGTATTCGGGCTCACCGACTATGAAATGGGCATTCAAGACATCAATGACTTCATTGCCTCATACGCTCGCAGAGGTAGTTGGGTGAAAGAACAACAACTCAACCTCACCAGAGAAGAAAAATGGGCCATCACACAAGCCATTGACGTGAACTACCGGCCCGAGAACCGCGTGTATCGATACAACTATTTTTATGACAATTGCACCACCCGGGCCCGCGATATGATTGTCAACCACATCAACGGCAACGTGCTGTATGCGGAGAACAAGAACGTCACCACCTCGTACCGCCAAATGATTCATCAGTGGAACGAGCAGCATCGATGGGCCCAATTCGGCAACGACCTGTTGCTTGGGGTCAAGGCCGACGCTAAGACAGACAACGCACAACAGCAGTTTTTACCCGACAGTCTGCGGGAAGATTTCGCTCATGCCCTTGTGATTGACCGCCAAGGACAGCGAAGAAACCTCGTAAACAGCACGTCGTACCTCATTCAACCCATCGAGAAACCTGTGGAAAAAGCTGCCGTCACACCAGTAGTTTGTGCCATTTTGTGGCTCATCCTGACGCTCATCACATGCTTGGTCGAATGGAAGACACGGCGCATTCTTTGGGTTTACGACCTCCTTGTCATGCTTGTCACAGGCACGGCCGGCCTCATTTTGCTGGCCATGGTTTTCTCCCAACACCCAACGGTGCAACTGAATTTCCAAATTCTGCTGCTCTGTCCGCTCAACCTTTTCTACCTCTTCCCCACCATCAAAGCCTTGCGCATGGGCAGAATTCATTCCTACATCAAGCTGTACAGCCTGTTGCTGGTGGCCAACCTCATGTTGGCGTTCTTCCAAACCTATGCAGAAGGCATGGTCATTGTGGCACTATCTTTACTTTTAAGGTATGGATGGTTGATGATTCACACCTACAAAAAACCGGTAAAATGATGAATAGATGCCTTTCCGCGATGATTGTCGCAACCCTCACGGGAACCACTGTTCAGGCGCAAACCTTACAAGCTGCGCCGCGATTGGTGGTGAACATCACCATCGACCAGTTGCGCAACGATTATATAGAGCATTATTCGCCACTTTATTCCCAAGACGGTTTCAAGAAACTATTGCAGAAAGGCAGCGTGTACGAAGCTGCCAGTTACCCGTTCACACCTGTCGACCGGGCTTCTGCCATAGCCACCATCGTCACCGGAACAACCCCCTATTACCATAATATCATCAGCACGCAGTGGCTCGACCGAAAGACGTTGCGCCCAGTGTTCTGTGTTGATGACACCCAACATAAGTCCTCACCGCAACGCATGTCTACGTCCACCATTGGTGACGAACTGAAAGTTTCGAGCGATGGTTCGGCCATCGTCTACGGTTTGGCGGCCAACCGAGAAGCTGCCGTGCTGTCTGCCGGACATGCAGCAGATGGTGCCATCTGGATAGATGAGAAGACCGGAAGCTGGACAACGTCAAGTTATTACAGC
Source organism: uncultured Prevotella sp. (assembly GCA_934120735.1). Classification (GTDB taxonomy): domain Bacteria; phylum Bacteroidota; class Bacteroidia; order Bacteroidales; family Bacteroidaceae; genus Prevotella. The sequence goes on along the minus strand of CAKOVA010000008.1, from coordinate 4,537 downwards.
AACAAAGCCCGCAAATGGATCAACGCTTATAGCAGCACCAGGCCCCGACCCGGCAAAGAGAAGACGCAACTGAACGACGCTGTGAGCAACGCCTCCGTGAGCTGCGTGGTCAACAATGCCATGGGTAAGGACGAAGTTACCGACTTTTTGTCAGTCACCCTGTCGGCTGCAGGCAGCAATACCGATGCATGGCGCACGGATTTGGAGGCCGTTTACCGCGGACTGGACAAGACCCTGGCGTCGCTCATTACCCGCATCGAACAGGCGGTAGGTGCCAATCGGGTACTCTTCGTGCTCACCAGCACGGGATACACCGAAGACCCAAAGGTTGACTATGCCAAATACCGCATTCCCACCGGGACGTTCTACATCAACCGAACGGCCAACCTGCTGAACATGTACCTTGGGGCCATCTACGGACAAGCCCGCTATGTGGAGACATGCTACCGCAACCAGATATACCTCAACCGCAAGCTCATTGAAGACAGGCTGCTCTCTTACGAGGATGTTATTTCGCGTTCGAAAGACTTCCTCATTCAGATTTCGGGCATACGCAACGCCACCGAGAGTCCTTACAACCCCGCTGTCAGTGGCGATTTGCTCATAGAGGTTGCGCCAGGATGGCAGTTGTACAACGAAGACAATCAAGACCATTATATCGCACGCGCGTCGTTCGTACCTTTCCCCATCATTCTTTACGGGGCAGGCATCAAACCACAGCGCATCAACTTGCCCGTGACGGTTGACCGCATTGCGCCAACCATCGCCAAATCCATTCAAATCAGGGCACCCAACGCCTGCAAGTCGGCACCGCTTCAGTAAGTCACATCTAACCACATGTCATACAATAGGTTAGCGTAGATTTACCAAATTTTCTTTCTTCCATTTAACCCTTCGGTTTTAAACTCATAGAGATTGACCACCAAAGTCATTGAGATTGAGTGCCAAACTCATGGAGATTGGCCCCTAAAGTCAATGCTTTTGAAAAGCAAAACTTGAGAGGCTGAAATGAAAGGCCAGAAAGCCTACCTGACAAGGGGTACGAGGTGCCTGGAGATGGCTTTACGCCAAGAATATCAAATAATTAAAAGAGAAGTGGCAAATTAACAAATTTTATTCGTAATTTTGCATCACATTATATAATAAGAAATAAACAAAAACAACCATAAAAGATGAATTTCAATAAATTCTTAAAATCATTGTTCGGCGACAAGTCAAGCCGAGACATGCGTCTGATACAACCGCTCGTGGAGACGGTGAAGAAGGCCTATCCCGACATTCAGAAGCTGAGCAACGACGAACTGCGTGCCAAGACCAAGGAGATACAGAAGTACGTACAAGACTCCGCCAAAGAACAAAAAGACAAGATTGCCGAATTGAAGAGCAAAATTGAAGAAACGGCCATCGATGAGCGCGAACCCATCTTCGAAGAGATAGACAAGTTGGAGAAAGAGGCGCTGGAGATTTACGAGAAAGCCCTGAACGAGGTGATGCCCACGGCGTTTAGCATCGTCAAGGACACGGCTCGGAGATTTGCCGAAAACGAAGAGGTAGTGGTCACGGCCAACGACTTCGACCGCGAGTTGGCCGCCGACCCGAGCAAGGACTTCGTGACCATCGACGGCGACAAGGCCATCTATCACAACCATTGGACGGCGGGTGGAAACGACCTGAAATGGGAAATGGTACACTACGACGTTCAGCTCTTCGGCGGTATCGCCCTGCACCAAGGCAAGATAGCCGAGATGGCTACGGGTGAAGGTAAGACGCTGGTAGCCACCCTACCCGTTTTCCTCAACGCCTTGACGGGTAACGGCGTGCACGTTGTTACCGTGAACGACTATCTGGCCAAGCGTGACTCTGAGTGGATGGGACCACTCTACGAGTTCAATGGCTTGAGCGTTGACTGCATCGACAAGCACCGCCCCAACTCACCAGAACGCCGCAAGGCTTATCTGGCCGACATCACTTTTGGTACCAACAACGAGTTTGGTTTCGACTATCTACGTGACAACATGGCCGTTTCGCCAGACGATTTGGTGCAGCGTGCGCACAACTACGCCATCGTCGATGAGGTAGACTCGGTGTTGATTGACGACGCTCGTACCCCATTGATTATCAGCGGCCCCGTTCCAAAAGGTGACGACCAGATGTTTGAAGAATACCAGCCGCTGGTTGAACGACTGGTTGACGTGCAACGCAAACTAGCCACACAGTTCTTGGCAGAGGCCAAACAGCTGATTTCAGAGGGCCAAGCAGCCAAAGATCAGAAGAAGACAGAAGAGGGATTCCTGGCCTTATACCGTTCATACAAGTCGCTGCCGAAGAACAAGCCACTCATCAAATATTTATCGGAAGAAGGCATCAAGGCTGGCATGCTCAAGACCGAAGAGTACTACATGCAGAACAACAACCGCGAAATGCCGAAGGCCGTGGAGCCGCTGTACTTCGTGGTGGACGAGAAACTAAACAGCTGCGACCTAACGGACAAAGGCACCGAATGGCTCTCCAAGCAGGTGAACGACAAAGAACTCTTCGTACTGCCTGACATCACAGCCGAACTTTCAGCACTGGAAAATGAGACTTCACTCTCTGACCAGGAGCGGTTGGACAAGAAAGACGAAATGCTGACCCACTATGGCGTGCAGAGTGAACGAGTACACACTTTGCAACAGCTGTTGAAGGCGTACACGATGTTCAACAAAGATGACGAGTATGTGGTAATCGACGGTGAGGTGAAAATCGTTGACGAGCAGACCGGTCGTATCATGGAAGGCCGCCGCTGGAGCGACGGACTGCACCAAGCCGTGGAGGCAAAGGAACATGTGAGGGTGGAAGCTGCCACGCAGACCTTCGCCACCATCACCTTACAAAACTACTTCCGCATGTACCACAAGTTGGCAGGTATGACGGGTACCGCCTCAACCGAAGCGGGCGAGTTTTGGGACATCTACAAGTTGGACGTGGTGGAGATACCGACCAACCGTCCCGTGCAGCGCAACGACATGGACGACCGTGTGTACAAGACGGCGCGTGAGAAATATGCTGCCGTGATTGAAGAGATTGAAGAAATGCGCAACAGTGGCCGACCATGCTTGGTAGGTACCACGTCTGTCGAGATTTCTGAGTTGCTCAGCAAGATGCTGAACATGCGAAAAATCCCACACAACGTGCTGAACGCCAAGCTACACCAAAAGGAAGCCGACATTGTGGCACAGGCTGGACAATCGGTGAACGGCCTTGGTGCGGTGACCATCGCCACCAACATGGCCGGTCGTGGTACCGACATCAAGCTGTCGCCCGAAGTGAAAGCGGCAGGAGGTTTGGCCATCATCGGTACCGAACGCCACGAAAGCCGCCGTGTAGACCGCCAGTTGCGCGGTCGTGCAGGCCGTCAAGGCGACCCAGGTAGTTCGGTATTCTACGTCAGTCTGGAAGATAAACTGATGCGATTGTTTGGTTCTGAACGCATCTCCTCGGTGATGGATCGTCTGGGATTCAAGGATGGAGAGCGCATTGAGAGCCCGATGATTTCGAAGAGCATCGAGCGCGCGCAGAAGAAAGTGGAAGAGAACAACTTCGGTATTCGTAAGCATTTGCTGGAATACGATGACGTGATGAACAAACAGCGCACCGTGATTTACGAGAAACGGCGCCACGCATTGATGGGCGAGCGTATCGGTATGGACATCGCTAACATCATTTGGGACCGTTGTGTCAACATCATCAACTCGAATGATTATGTGGGTTGCAAGGAAGACTTCTTGAAAACCTTGGCGATGGAATGTCCGTTCACCGAAGAAGAATTCAACGCCGGCAATCCCGAAGATTTGGCCGAACGTGCTTTCCAAGATGCCATGGCGGCTTTCAAGCGTAAAACTGAACGGATACAAGCGGTTGCTTGGCCGGTTATCAAGCAGGTACAGGAGGAACAGGGTGATCGGTTTGAGCGAATTGCCGTGCCTATTACCGACGGAAAGCGTGTGTACCAGGTTTCTTGCAACCTTAAAGAAGCCTACGACACGGAAGCCAAAGACATCGTGAAACAGTTCGAAAAGAGCATCGTTCTGCACATCATTGATGAGAATTGGAAAGAGAATCTGCGACAACTGGACGAACTTCGCCACAGTGTACAGAATGCTTCGTACGAGCAGAAAGACCCACTGCTGATCTTCAAACTGGAGAGTGCGAAGCTCTGGGACAGCATGATTAACGACATGAACAACCAAACGACGAGCATCTTGATGCGTGGTCAGATTCCTGAAATGCAGCAGGAGGAGGTTCGTGAGGCTGCCCCGGCACAGAGAAGTCAACGCTACAACGAGCAGAAAGACGATCTGACAGACCAAAGTCAGGCCGCAGCTGCCCATCAAGACACGCGCGAGCAGGCACAACAGGTGAACCGTACGCCGTACATCAAGGACAAGATGCCACGTCCAAACGATCCTTGTCCCTGTGGAAGCGGCAAGAAATTCAAGAACTGCCACGGCAGAAATCTTCGATAAACATCAACGTATGAAAATGATAGATGGTTGGA
>CAKOVA010000007.1 GCA_934120735.1 uncultured Prevotella sp. | reverse complement strand
GCCTTGATCCAATCAACGATGTCTTGCATCACCTCTGGCGCAAAGGTTTCTTCTATCAATCGATACTCCGTTGTCTGCCCCGTCGTACAGTGCTGGAACAGATGGTTCAGTCCTTCGTATTCTTTAATCAAGTTCTTTTTGTTGGGTTTCAAGCCTTTTCGCAAGGCTGAAAGATTGTCGTGCGCATCTACCTGCACATCTTTACTACCATTCACTGCCATGACAGGACACTTGATTTTTGCAAGATAGCAAGCCATGTCGGTAGCGATGAAATCGAGAACCCATGGGGTTTGCATGGTGATAACGGGTAAAAAACTTTGCCTGCTCAATGCTGGGAGCGACACATTAGTTTGTTTCAACAAGGAGTCTAACACGGCTTCGGGGTGAGAAATGTCTTTCTTGGCATTTCTATAAGCATAAATAGCCCCCAATACCTTACAGTAATCGCGGGCGAAAGTGGCACCACCTCTTGCCTCCATCGCTTGATATACTTGCTTCAACATCAAGCTATCACCACGCCCTGCAACCCCTGCAAGACTCACAATGAAATCGGGTAAGCCCTCTGCTGCCAACATCATGGCAATACTACCACCCTCACTATGTCCCATGACACCTATCTTTCCAAACTTTTTCAGGCTTTTCAGATAGTTGAAACCACAGCGCGCATCCTCCGCATTGTCTTTCATCGTCGATTGAGAAGCATCACCTGTAGACTTTGCAAAACCTCTGTCATCGTATCGAAGCGATGCAATGCCATGGCGAGCGAAGTTATCTGCCAAGACTAAGAAAGGCTGATGGTCGAATATTTCCTCGTTTCTGTTTTCCTGACCGCTACCTGTTACCATCAGTACCACAGGTACTTTCTGCTTGTTCATCTGCTCATACCCCACAGGATAAGACAATGTTCCAGAGAAAACAGCATTCGCCTTGGCGTTTTGAAAGGTCACTTCCTCAGTTTGATATGGATAAGGCGCATGAGGAGTTTGCGGTCTTTTTAGTTCCTCCACACCACGATTGAGCATCAAGGGGAAAGGCCTACCAAACTGCGTAAACGTTCCTTGAATGTGGTCTCCTTGCTGTTTGCCGAGATACCGAGCCCCAATAGAGGAGATAGCAATATCCACAGAGTCGGCTGTCAGACTGTTCACTGTGGCAGGAACACCTTTTACACTTTGGTCAGGACTATCCATCGTTACGATGAAACCGTTGTTTTTGTCCTTTTCCACGTGAAAGACAAGCGTTAATTGTGCACCTTGAACCGACAGTTTGCCCGTCCAACTACCTTCCAATTTCTGTGCTTGCGATACGCAAACGGAAGCACACAACAGGAGCATAAAAGTAAGAAATCTTGTTTTCATAACGATATGAATATGATGTTTACAGGTTATCTATCACGCTCAAAACAAAAACAAGGCTGGAAAAGGTGTGCGTACTCCTTATTTTGTACGCTTCACCACATAGTCGATATAGGCCTGCAAAGCCTTCTTAATATCGGCATCCGCCACATGCTTGTCTATATAATCCAGCGTTTGTTGATGCAATTCGTCCATGCGTTGCTCTGCATATTCAATGCCACCCTGCTGCTTGGTGAAAGCTACCAATTGTGCGATTTCATCGGGTGTCACCGTGTTTTCCTTCACCTTATGTGCCAATTGAAGCATGGCGGCATCGTGCGTAGAATTTAAGGCATAAATAACAGGGAGGGTGAGTTTGCCCTCTGCCATATCATTGCCGGTGGGCTTACCAATCTCTTTCGATTCAAAATAATCGAAAATATCATCCCTAATCTGGAAAATAATACCCAACGTCTGTCCAAATTCACGAGCCGCCTCTACCTCTTCGGGTGTGGCTTTGCCCGCTTGTGCGCCAATCACGGCACACGATTCGAACAAAGCAGCCGTCTTTTGCTTAATGACTTGGTAATATACATCTTCCGAAATGTCCTGATTTTGGATATTGCTCAGCTGCAAAATCTCACCATTCGACAATGTTCTGCCAAGGTTAGCAAGGTTTTGTATAATGGCTTCCGAATGGGTAAAAGAGACTTGCAACAAAGCCGTTGACAGGATATAATCGCCCACCAGCACCGCCACTTTGTTGTCATAGGTAGCATTCACCGATGCCTGTCCACGACGTTCGCCACTCTCATCCACCACATCATCGTGCACGAGGCTGGCGGTATGCAACAGTTCTAAGCCCACCGCGGCATGCTGGGCGGCCGAGGTAATGCCATTAAAGTTCTTCGCTATTAACAAAATAAGCATGGGCCGCATACGCTTTCCCTTTCGTTGACGAATGTGAGAAAGTGCTTGCGAAAGCAGTCCATCACCGTGTGACAATGATTCATTATACAGGTAATCAAAGTCATTCAATTCATCGACAATAGGTTGTTGTATCAAGGATAAATAGTCCATGCTTGCTATTTTTGTCACAAAAATACAGAATAAATCCCTATTTGTTCCATTTTTTTCGTAATTTTACAGGAATAATACACTAAAATATGGACAAACTGTTTCTCTTGGACGCCTATGCACTCATTTATAGGTCGTATTACGCATTCATCAACAACCCGCGTATCAACTCCAAAGGCCTCAATACATCGGCCGTCATGGGCTTTTGCAACACCCTCAACGAGGTGCTGACAAAAGAGAATCCCACATACATTGGCGTGGCATTCGACCATGGACTGACCTTTAGGAACGAGGCTTTCCCAGCTTACAAGGCGCAACGGGAAGCCACACCCGAAGACATTAAGAAAGCGGTACCTATCATCAAACAAATATTGGAGGCCTATCACATTCCAAGTTTGCAAGTGGATGGCTTCGAAGCCGATGATATTATCGGCACATTAGCGATGAAATCGGGGAAAATGGACATTGCCACCTATATGCTAACACCTGACAAAGACTATGGACAATTGGTGAGAGAGAACGTTTTCATGTACCGTCCACGGCACGGAGGGGGTTACGAAACGCTGGGTGAAAAAGAGATATGCGACAAATACAACATCACTTCCCCACTACAAGTGATTGACCTATTGGCACTGATGGGTGACTCTGCAGATAACTTTCCAGGGTGTCCAGGCGTGGGAGAAAAGACCGCCTCAAAACTTATTAATCAGTTCGGATCCATTGAGGAGCTGCTGAAACGAACCTCAGAGATTAAAGGTAAGTTGCGCGAGAAAGTGGAAAATGCCATCGAGGATATTAAGATGTCACAATTCTTGGCAACCATTCGCACCGATGTCCCCATCGAGTTGAATCTGGAAGATTTGAAGTTAAAACAACCAGATGAAAATAAATTGGCCGAAATCTTCACCGAATTGGAATTCAAAACGTTCGCCAGTAGAATTCTTAATAAATCACAAAATAACCCAAAAACAGTAAACAAACAGCTCAATCTCTTTGCAGAATCCTCGGCAATTGGGCAGGTTGAGCCAAAAAACGCGAGTTTTGAGAGCCTTAAAACGGGTCATTACGAATACAAACTCATTGATACTCAAGAAGAAGCGCATCGAATTTGTGACTTTTTCTTAACAAATAAAATTCTCGGTCTAGACACTGAGACCACTTCAACCAACCCCATGGAGGCAGAATTGGTTGGTTTGAGCTTTGCTGTTGAGCCGAAAAAGGCATTTTATGTGCCTGTTCCGGCTAACCGTGAAGATGCCATAAATCTTGTTAAAATATTCAAACCTCTTTATGAAAACGAGGAGATTGTGAAAGTAGGGCAAAATATCAAGTACGACATGGAGGTGCTTCGCAATTACGGTATCGAACTAAAAGGACCGATGTTCGACACCATGATCGCCCATTATGTACTGCAACCCGAACTTCGTCACAACATGGATTACATGGCAGAGGTGTACCTCAACTATCAAACCATTCATATTGAAGAATTGATTGGCGAGCGAGGAAAGAACCAAAAGAACATGCGCGACCTCTCACCTACCGACATCTATGAGTACGCTTGCGAAGATGCAGACATCACATTGCAACTGAAAAACGCGCTTGAACCTAAGCTTAAGGAAGCCGGAGTCGCTAATCTGTTCTACCAAATGGAAATGCCTTTGGTGAACGTACTGGCCGAAATGGAGATGAACGGCGTGCGCATAGATACCGAAGCGCTGAAAGAAACGTCAGAAAACTTTACCAAACGAATGCTCGATTTGGAGCATCAGATTCACGAACTGGCAGGCGAGTCATTTAATGTGTCATCTCCCAAGCAGGTGGGCGACATTCTTTTCGGCAAATTACAAATAGCCGAAAAGCCCAAAAAGACAAAGACCGGGCAGTTTGTTACCAGCGAAGAGGAGCTGCAAAAATATGCGGCTGGCAACGAAATCGTAACCCTCATCTTGGATTATCGCGGTCTGAAAAAACTCTTGGGAACGTACGTTGACGCGCTACCCAAGCTCATCAACCCCCGAACTGGACACATCCACACCTCGTTCAACCAAACGGTAACGGCCACGGGACGGCTCTCCTCGAGCGATCCTAACCTGCAAAACATTCCCGTACGGGGCGAGGATGGGAAGGAAATACGCAAGTGTTTCATACCTGAAGATGGTTGTTTGTTCTTCTCTGCCGATTACAGTCAGATAGAATTGCGTGTCATGGCGCATCTCAGTGGCGACAAACACATGATCGAGGCTTTTGAACATGGCTATGACATCCATGCCGCCACCGCTGCCAAAATATACGGAAAGGAGATGAAAGACGTGACGCGTGACGAACGAACCAAGGCCAAACGCGCGAATTTCGGCATCATCTATGGCATCACAGTGTTTGGCTTGGCTGAGCGATTGGGCATCGATCGGAACGAAGCCAAGCAACTCATCGACGGCTATTTCACTACCTTCCCGCAGGTATACGACTATATGGAGCAGGCCAAAGCAACGGCTCGCGAGCAAGGATATGTGGAAACATTCTTCCATCGCCGCCGCTATCTCCCCGATATCAACAGTCGCAACGCCACCGTTCGTGGCTTTGCGGAGCGCAATGCCATCAACGCACCCATCCAAGGGTCGGCTGCCGACATCATCAAGGTGGCGATGATACGCATTTACGAACGATTCAAACGAGAGAACATCCAATCAAAGATGATTCTACAGGTACACGACGAACTCAATTTCAGCGTGCTGCCCGAGGAGAAAGAGCAGGTTGAACGCATCGTGATGGAAGAGATGCAAAACGCATATCCGCTGCGGGTTCCACTGATAGCCGATGGCGGTTGGGGTAAAAACTGGCTGGAAGCGCACTGACAACCCATGCCGTTTGCGGGACAAAGCACTGCGAACACACAAACCCAAACGACTACTTACATGAAAATAATAGATATCCTAAGATACGCGACAGACCCCATCAGCTACATAGATGAAGTGGTCAACGGCAACGAAACGCTGTTGGTACAACGCCCTGAAGACAAGAGTGTGGTGATACTTTCCATGGAAGAATACAACCGTTTGAAAGCCATTGAATGGCGACAGCAATCAAACGAGGCCCCTACCCCATGCGATAGCAACAAATAAACGAATGATGCCTTGAAGACGTTGGCCACGCCTGAGAGCCTCACTCGCCGTTACATCACAACCAACTGAATATCAATTGGTTACAAAATATCAAGAACACACCTTTCAAAAGCATTGAGTTTGGACTCCAAAAGCATTGAGTTTGGACTTCAAAAGCATTGAGTTTGGGCACCAAAAGCATTGAGATTGAAGGGCAGTAACATGGAGACGGAAAAAATATCATCCATACGTTGGGTAACGCATGGATGAGGTTAGAAGACAGCTTGGCAGGCTCATCCATCACCCGCGCGGTTCGTTGTTCGGCAAGGGGCGCAGCATGACCTGCCAAACTGTGTTGCATCAAGCAGTTTGCAGAGCAGTCTTAGAACCAGAAACCCTTATCGTCGTGAGTGGGAGTATCGTTCATCAGCCAATAAAACTCTGCCAGAGCCACTTTAAAATCTTTCAGGTCGAAGGCTTTCATCATTGTCGTTACGATGCCTTGGTCGCGAGTAGAAAGGTCGCTCAGCTTCATTGTTTCAAAGTGTTGAATGCTGTCATCATCAATCATGTCCAGGCTTTTTTCGTCCACGTCCATATACACTCTCACCGGAATGTCTATGCTTGGCATCCATGTCTCTTCGGTTTGCTGTTGCTTGGTTGGCTGATAAAAGACAGAAGGCTTTCCCCCCACCAACTTTGACTGCCGCGCACGCATCAACCTAACGCTCAACGTAAACTGCTTATGCGCACGCTTAAAGGCAAAATAACCTTTGAGTCCAATGGGATGATTGTCATCATTAAAAACAGCATGGTCATCATGATTGGTCTTATTCCATGGATCAGTGTCGCAATAGGTGTAATTGAAAAAGTCGGAGTTGTTGCCATCCGTCGCTTCCTCTACCCCACCATACGAAGGTTTGATATTGCTTGCGGTAAAGAAATGTTGATGGTGTTGGCCTTCACCCTTGTCCACAATCTGCCCCGTTATATCCTCATGCTTATCGTTGAAATAGCGCAATGCGAAGGCATAGATGGCATATTCTTTGGCACTTCCCAAGACGTTCACCCATGCAGGATTTGTTTTATCAGCCACCCACCGATTGTTTTCTAAGGTGTATTTCAACCGATACGACTTCCCCAAATATTCATTATTCTTTGAATATCCGTTTTGATGGAACGCTTTTTTGCCATGCAAATGTCCCTCATACACCTCTATTTCCACCGTTTTGGGTTGAAACAGCGACGCATCGAGAGGTTTCACGTCCCCTTGAGCCACCTGTCCATCTACATCAAAGGGCAGCGACACCGTAATGTCCCACTGACCGGTAGAGGTAAGAACCGCTGCGGGAAGATAGAAAGGTGACAATCGATTGTCCTTATCATATTTGCTTTGAGCTGCATGCAGCAAGTCTACTGACAGGTTGAACGCCTCATTTGGATGCACAATCTGCAACAACCCGTCAAATCCAACGGGGTTGGTAGCCCCCATGTCTACCCCATTGTATTGGTCCACATAGCAATAATCGTAGGGCAGTTTACTCTTATCTGTCACGCGAGCCTTGCCTGTTTTACCGAGCACCGTAGTGGTTTTGTACAGCGAAAAGAAGTGCTGGTGTATCTTATCTTGCCCCAAATCAAAGAACTGGTGATTGATTTTCTGCCCCTTACTATTATAATATTCAATGGACAGGTGGTACACCACCTCCGGATTCTCCTTGATGCTCTTCACTTGAAAGTGTTTGAGCGCACTGCTAACGTGCCACCCCTCTTTGGGTGTTATTTCCCAAACGATTTGTTGCGCAGGCGCTGTCGATGGAGTAAAATCTGCCAACACCAACTGCTGGTTAAACGATTTGTTACCCTTGATGGCCCCCTCTTGTAGGGTAAAAACGGCCTTCACCGGGTCTTCGTGCAACTTGTTTTTTGTTTCATCCACAGCCTCTTCGGGCTTACACGATGCTACTACAAATATCAACAACATACAGAGGTATGCGAAAACGGTTGAAAATATGGTCTTTGTTCTCATTGTTTTTTTTATTTTGATTATGTTTGTTTTTTATAAAATGATACATGTGGTTATCGATATTGATGAACCCATTAACTATTAACTTGTCAACTTGTTCACTTGTCTACTCGTCAACTACTAACTCGTAAACTCGTCAACTACCTCAATTAAACTTCCAACGAAGGGTGCAACGAATGTCCCTACCCAAGTCGTGTGCATAATATCTGCTTCGGTTGGTGTACTCCTTATATAGTTGATTCAACACATTGGTTCCTTCGAACAACAAGGATAGTTGTTGATGGTGAGGCATTTTCCAGGTAACACCACAGTTAAAGCCCAACAAGTGATATGCCGCAGGCGTATCGTCTGTTAGGTCGGTAGCCGCATTAAATCTGCGTTGCTTGGCCACATAGCGATGTTCAATGCCCACAGAAGGCTGCCAAGCCCCGCTGACGACAGGCTTCCACGACAGCTGTTGCGTGAGCTTAAACGACGGAATGTATGGCAAATACGCCTTGGTTCGTTGTTCGTTTGCCCATATCCACGATGCAAACACGCGGTAATCTATCGTGTGCAAGGGATAAAAATGCGCATCTACGTCCACTCCGCGAAACAAGGCATTGGTCTGAACGTATTGAAATACGGGGTATGCCCCAGACACCACGACGATGTTCTCGTGCGTAGGATAATCGTAAATGTAATGATTAATCCATTGCAGATATCCATCCACCCGAGCTTGCACCCATGTGTTGGCATAGCTAAGTGACGTCACCCACTTGTAACTCTGCTCTGAACGGAGCGTGGAGTCGCCACGCACAAACATGCCGGAGCTTAGCTCGTTGCCATTACTAAACAGTTCGTAAACGTGTGGTGCGCGCCATGCCATGCCAAAATTGGTAGCCAATGTCAACAGATTTCCTAAATGCTGATGACCTCCTAACGTGAAAGTAACATTTTCAAAGTGCCTGCTTCCACCATATCGATGTCCGGTCCAATCGTAGCCATCGGCACGAGTAAGCTGGTAATCAAACCTTGTTCCGCCCTCTACACCCCATGTATCGCCCAAATATTTGCGCAACGCATAAGCACCAAAGGTTGTTTCTGTATAGTTGGGAATCACTGGTACAACGCCAGTACCACGCTCATTGCTGTTCTTCATGAGCATGCCTTGCGCCCCCCACTCTGTCTTCCAACGGTCAGATAGTTTGCTCCAATGCCATTGTGATTGCAGGGATTGCAAGAAAAGACTAACCGAAGGAATGTCCGAATGGTTCATGCGGCGGATGCGATTTTCACGCCTGTCGTCGGCTTGATAGGTGGTTTGCCAACTGCATTTCACGCTCCTACTGGGCTGATAATACACATTGACAAAGGCCGTATGATGCGCCACTCGCTGAAAGGGATAATCTATTTGATAGGTAAAAGGCGTAAACTCAACCGGTTGCCCTATCCTGATGCGCTCTTGCAGCAACTGTTCGTTGCCCATTTGCGCACTACGCATCACTCCCATTTTCTGCCAAAACAAGCTGTACCCCGTTTCTACGCGCCACTGGTTGTGATGGTATCCCAGCGAAAAAGCAGCGTTGCGTTGCCGCATGCCTGTGTTGTTGAGCAGATAAGCCGCCGTACTTCGGTCGCCCGAGTGTTCAAAAGTGCCTTGCAAGCTCCACGCTATTTGGCGATTAAAAGGCAGCGTTCCCTGCATGTATCCTACCGTTCCCATCTGCCGTCCGTTGCTTCCATAGTAGCTCATCACGTCGGCTTGCATCTGAGGAGCGCCATACGGCAAGGGTTTGGCATTCATCAAAATGATACCACCCAACGCCTCAGCTCCATATCTCACCGACTCAGAACCTTTCACTACCACCACATCGTTGTAGGCATTCTTGTCTATTTCCGGCGCATGGTCTATCCCCCACTGCTGTCCAGTAAGCCTTGCTCCCCTACTCACTACCAATATTCGGTTGCCATACATGCCGTGTATCACCGGCTTGGCAACGTTGGAGCCCGTCTGAAGCATGCTCACCCCACTGACATTCTCTAACATCGAGGCCAGTGACTTGCCCGCTGCACGGGCAATGTCGTCGTGGGTGAGCGTGGCACTCACACTGTTGGGCGTAACTAATTGTCGTTTACTCTTTACCACTACCTCGCCCAAAGTAATGGTATCTTTTAGATGTTGCCGAGGTATGTGTTCAATATCCTGCGCACTCACCAACGTACTATTGCTCATCAACATACACGACAATATGCTGAAAAACCATAGTTTTTCTTTTTTATTCATTTGTATAATTTCTCCTTTGCATCAAATAGGCTACGCCACAGCCATCCAATCAGGATTGAATGGTCTTCAGTTTGCACTATTTTTGCATAAGATAGGCATCGCCTCAGCAATTACAAACAAGCTTGATTGCGTTCGGCTCGCACTATCTTTGCATAAAACAGTGGTATGAATATCATCATTCTTCAGACGAAAGAAGCCTCTCTCATCCGAAGTATGAATTAAGAATTATGAATTATGAATTAAAAAAGGTGGCGAATGAGCGTTTACCGCAAGCGGCTCACGATAAACGATTTGTGCTATAAATAGCGGTTTAACAATACGCTTTACAAGCAACACAGGCTGCCAAACAAAGAGTTTGGGCATGCTCATCTTGCACAGGTCAAAGTTACAAATGTAACAATATGCCTGTACTGTGGGTTGGTGTTGCTCTATTGGGTCTAAGTGCTGAACAGTTAAATTGTGCGCATGAACGTCTTTAACAAGAAGAGCCGAGATGAAGGTAAACACCATCATCCACGCCATCAATCTGCGTTTCGTCCTTCTTGTCATCATTCGCACTAAAATAACCTTACAATCTTTAGCACGCAAAAATAGACAAAATATAGTAATCGCATAGTAAAGAAATCATTTTTGTCGCAATATTTTCATTTATCTTAACAAAAATATCGTTTCTTTACAATCCTTCGGCAACCATCAAAACGGCTGCTCTCCAGCTACTTCTTGGTTTGAAATTGATCTATCTTGTTTAGATAATAAGTCTTAAACTCGTCCCAATGATAATAGGGAGCGATGTCGGTTGGGAGGGGTAGAGTGGTTTCGTCTTCATTCAGAAGCACCTTCACGAGGATGTCATGCGGATGCGCTTGCGAACGATAGAACACAAACTGTAAGTTGCAGGCCATGGGGAAGATGCGGTAATCCTGCCAATTCTCGTCATCCAAACGCTCCAAATCCTCAATCTGTTTGCCGTAACCATTGATGTCTAACAGGCACACCAGGGGCATCACCATCGTGTCGTGTCCGTAACGAAGCGTTGCGCCGGGGTGGGAGAGAGCCACGCAACTATCGGACTCGGTAATGATGCGGCGCAGCAACATGCGTTGCGAATAGGGCTGAACAGCGCCATTCAAGGGTGACGGCCCATAGTTGATGTACCACCAAGCGTTGGTTTTGAGCCAAGCATCGTACAACTCGTCGTGGGTAAAGAGGTCTAAGAGCGACAGCTGATGACGCAGTTCGGTGCTCTGTACGTTGCTTGCAAGGTTGTAAAGCTGGGTGTTTAATTGTGTAGCGTCAACATGTTCGCGCCAATAGCTTTCATCCTTGAAAATTCGGTTCATCACTCCTACATGGTTGTCATGCCGCTTGGCAAAAGCCTCGTAGATGTCTTTTACCTTTCCGGGCATTTTGTTTTTGTATAAAGCCGTGTCGCCATACACCAAATAGGGCATGTCATACGCACTGGCATCGTGCGTGATGTGCAGCTGAGGATTGAGCCTTGCCAGTTGCAGCAACGCATTTTCCATGGACAAGATGCAGCGAATAACGGTGCTGCTCTTGGCATCTACGTTTGTTTTTCCACTCAGCACTTCGGGAAAACGCTCGAACATGCGGCGCGCTATCTGCTGATGTTGCTCGGCTCCTCGTAAGGTTAACTCGCCCAATCTGCCTTTCGACTCGTTGCAAATCAGGGTTACTTTGCGCAACACCTCCTTGCCCAAAGGGGTAAGTTTGCCCAGGCTGTCGGCCTGTTGCAACGTGCGAAGCGGACCGTTGTAATCGTTTGGGTCGATGAGATAGCGCGAACCGTGACGTCCATAATGACTGATGTAAAACGGAACATATCCCTTTGGGGCGGGCGTGAGCTGCGGTTTTAGCGGCCCGGGATAAGCGTAATAGCCGTTAGCAGCCAACAAAGGGTTGTTGCGAATCTCAGTTTTAGAAAGTTGAGCGTTGGAGGTAATCCAACAAAAGCATAAAGACAGGATGATTAAAGTTTTGTTCATCGTGGTAACTATTGATTCATGAATGATGCAAAAGTAATGCTTTTGCAAGAAAAAGCAAAGCGTTTACTTGATGCTTTGCAAAACTTATGCTATCTTTGCCTCAAAGAGTTTTCGCAGCAACTGTGTAAAACACGCGTCCTTGCAATCTGCGCATGCTCTTTTTGTCAAAACAATGAATGATCATGTCAATACCCAATGAATGGTCGGACGACTATTGGTTGCTGTTGATGCAACTGTACCTGAAGAAGCCTATTGGCGTGAAATCCTTGTATTCGCGCGCCATGGTTGACCTTAGCTTGGAACTACACATACCGCCACTGACCTTATACGAGCAGATGTTTCGGCTGAGACGACTGGACACGCCACGCTTGGAAAAGCTGTGGAACGAGTATGCCGAACACCCTAACAAATTGGCTCGTGGGGTTAAGTTGCTGAGAAAGATGCGGGGATTTGGACAAGCTGCGTCGTTTTACGATGGGGTAGAGGTGAACGAATCATTTGAACACGACTTCAAACCGCTCGCAGTTGACGCGGAACTCACACCGATGATGCTCATCATCATCTTGGATTTGTATTTCAGGCTCGTACCCATTACCATGGTAGCCGAAACACCCGAGATTGTCAGTCTGGCCAAATTGATGCGCCTGAAACCAGGTAAAATAGTGGAAGTGATGACGGTTTTCAAGTTCTGTGACCCATACCTGAATCGTGATGACATGATGATTCACCCGCTGCTCGTACCCTGTCAGGACATTTGGCAGCGTTATGGCAATGCCAATCCGGAACACTTGTCCGCACTGGCCGCACAGCTCAAGGATTATTTTAAGGGTTGATGGTAGGGGCTATCTCTGCGTGTGCCAACTGAAAGCGAACCTGCCGGCTGGGCAATCTTGGAAAATTACCCCCAAAAGAAGCGGATTATAAGAATATCTTTTGTATTTTTGCATGTGCGTCAACAGTACATGAAGAACGCACGCGAACATCATCAGAAGGGACTGGATATACAGCAATGGCCAACAAACTCATACAAACTCAAGAGCAACGACAACAGCAGGTACAGCGACTCTCGCAACAACAAATGTTGCAAGTGAAGCTGCTGGAGATGCCGTTGACCGAACTGGAGGAGAGCGTCAACGCCGAATTGGATGACAATCCGGCGTTGGAGAAAGCCGAAGGTGACGAACGCCATGATGATGAAACGGATGGCCAGGACGAACGCGAGGAAGACTTTGCCGAGCGAACAGAACGAGAAGAGCGCGAAGAAGCATTGGACAAAGCCCTGGAAAACATCGGCAGAGATGATGAGATGCCTGACGCTTACGGGGCCTATCATCCGCAAGACAACGCCGATTATGAGGAGATTGTCTACGGAGACATCAAATCTTTCTACGACAAACTGAAAGAGCAGATGATGATGGAGAACCTCACGGACACGCAAAAAGACGTGATGGAATATCTCATCGGCTCGCTCGACGACGACGGTTACCTGCGAAAGGATGTAGAATCGATTAGTGACGAACTGGCCATTTACCACAACATCGACGTCACGCCCACACTGATAGAGGAGGTGTTGTATATCCTGCAAGGGTTCGACCCTGCGGGCATCGGTGCCAGGTCGCTGCAAGAGTGTTTGCTGTTGCAGGTGGAAAGGCGTCCAGAGAGCAAACTCAAAGACATGTTGCAGCAAGTGGTGACCCGCCAGTTTGACGCGTTCACCAAGAAACATTGGGACAAAATACAGGCCAACCTCAAACTATCCGACTTGCAACTGCGGGCGGTTCAAGAAGAGATACGCAAGCTCAATCCCAAACCCGGCGCATCAATGGGCGAGACCATGGGCAGGAACGTCCAGCAAATCACACCCGACTTTATCATCGACGTGGATGACAACAACAACATATCGTTCACACTGAACCAAGGAAAAATTCCACAACTGACCATCTCTCCATCGTTTTCCGACATGGTAGACACCTACAAGAACAACAAGGAGAACATGAACCGGCAGGAAAAGGAAGCGCTGTTGTACGCCAAACAGAAAGTAGACAAGGCGCAAGGGTTCATCGATGCCATCAAACAACGCCGACACACGCTGTACATAACGATGAAAGCGATTATAGAATGGCAGCGTAAGTTCTTCATCGACGGTGACGAGTCAGACCTCAAACCCATGATTCTGAAAGACATAGCCGATAAAACCGAACTGGATATCTCTACCATCTCGCGCGTGAGCAACATCAAGTATGCACAGACGAAATGGGGCACTTTCCCGCTCAGGTTCTTCTTCACCGACAGCTATACTACCGAAGATGGGGAAGAACTCTCTACCCGGAAAATCAAACTGGCACTGAAAGACGTAATCGACCACGAGGACAAACGCAAGCCGTTCAGTGATGAGGCGCTGGCCAAGGAACTGAAAAAGATGGGATTTCCCGTGGCTCGACGCACCGTAGCCAAGTACAGAGAGCAATTAGGACTATCGGTTGCCCGGCTTAGGAAAGAATGATTGACGCATCGTTTGTCATGAATGACGCTAAAACATGAAGAAGAAACCATCCGCAAAGATACAACCTGCGGATGACACCATATGAAAGAAAAGAACATTATTTTGGCCGCTCGGACGATTAGCATCGTCTTCACACCTTTCTATCTGCCCATGCTTGGGTTGGTAGCACTATTCTTGTTGAGTTATCTCAACAGGCTGGTTCCTTGGTATTACAAGCTGACTGTCATCATGATGGTGTATCTTTTCACCGTGTTGTTGCCAACCTTGTTGATACACCTATATCGAAAATACCAGGGATGGACACTGCACGAGCTGGGAATGAAGGAGCGACGAATGGTGCCTTACATCATCTCGATTGTGTGTTACTTCGCATGTTACTACATCATGAACCTGTATCACATCCCACATTTCATCAGCAGTATCCTCATCACGGCACTCGCCATCCAAATTATCTGTGCGCTCATCAACGTCTGGTGGAAGATATCTACCCACTCGGCAGCCATCGGTGGCGTGACAGGCGCATTGATGTCGTTTGCCTTGTTGTTTCACTTCAATCCTACTTGGTGGCTCTGTTTGGCCATCTTGTTCGCGGGATTGGTGGGGTCGAGCCGCATCATTCTCAAGCAACACACACTTTCACAGGTGAACGTTGGATTCATTGTGGGTCTGATATCCGCCTTCTATATAATCTCAATGATTTGAAATCAAACTCTTAAAACAATATGAATATGAAACCATTAGTAAGCATCATCATGGGTAGCACAAGCGATCTCCCAGTCATGGAGAAAGCATGTAAGTTTCTAAACGACCTAAAAATACCTTTTGAAGTAAACGCTTTGTCGGCTCACCGCACGCCTGCTGACGTTGAAGAGTTTGCCAAAGAGGCCGCAAACAGAGGTATCAAAGTAATTATAGCCGCTGCCGGAATGGCTGCTGCGCTGCCTGGTGTGATTGCCGCCAACACCACATTGCCCGTCATCGGTGTTCCTATTAAAGGGATGTTGGACGGCTTAGACGCCATGCTCAGCATCATACAGATGCCACCGGGCATTCCAGTTGCCACGGTAGGGGTTAACGCTTCCATGAACGCTGCTATCCTTGCAGTGGAGATGTTGGCACTGACAGACGAAGCTATCGCGCAAAAAATCAAAGATCATAAAGCAGGATTGGGCGCCAAAATCACAAAAGCAAATGCTGATTTGGCACAAATAAAAGATTACGAATACAAGACTAACTAAGAGAAACGTGTACTCATGACAGACCTTTTTAATTATCAACGCCGTAAATCGAACGTAGTACATGTAGGTAATATCGATATTGGTGGCGATAATCCGGTACGCATTCAGTCGATGACCACAACCGACACGAATGACACACAGGCGTGCATTGAGCAGGCAGAACGCATCATTCAGGCTGGCGGAGAGTTGGTACGACTCACCACACAGGGTAGGAGAGAGGCCGAAAACCTGAAGAACATCCATGCCGGATTGCATGCCAAAGGATATGACACACCGTTGGTTGCTGATGTACACTTTAACGCTAACGTGGCTGACGTGGCTGCACAACATACTGAGAAGGTTCGTATCAACCCGGGAAATTATGTAGATCCCGCCCGAAAGTTCATCCAATTGGAGTACACGGACGAGGAGTATGCGCGCGAACTCAAAAAGATTGAAGACCGGTTTGTACCTTTTCTCAATATTTGTAAAGCCAACCACACCGCCATTCGCATAGGGGTAAACCATGGATCGCTATCGGATAGAATACGAAACCGATACGGTGACACGCCCGAAGGCATTGTAGAAAGCTGCATGGAGTTTCTTCGTATCTGCAAAAAACAGCAATTTGATAACGTTGTTATCTCCATCAAGTCAAGCAATACCGTAGTGATGGTGCAATCAGTGCGCTTGCTTGTCGACACAATGGACAAGGAAGACATGCACTATCCCTTACACCTTGGCGTGACAGAAGCTGGAGAAGGCGAGGACGGGCGCATCAAAAGCGCGGTGGGAATCGGTGCTTTATTGGCAGATGGCATCGGAGACACCATCCGTGTATCGCTTTCTGAAGAACCCGAATGTGAGATACCTGTGGCCAAACACTTAGCAGATTACATATCAAAGCGTGACGGACACCTGATGATTCCAGCAGAACCCAACAAACACTTCAACTATCTTCGCCCTGAAAGGCGTAAAACACGTGCAATTGGCAACATCGGTGGAAGCAACGTACCCATTGTCATTACTTCGAAAGAAGGCTGCAAGGCCGACTACATTTATGTGGGAAACCAAGTTCCTAAATATGCTGAAGACCGGAAATATATCGTTGATTACAGCGAATATCATGGCGAAAAACATACCTATCCCATCTTTCCAGCCATGGCTATGCCATTCATTGGCAGCATGAAGTCGGACATCAAGTTCCTTGTGTTGCAGTTCGGAACGCCTACAGAGGAATATGTTGCGTGCCTAAAAGCCCATCCCGAGATTGTTGTAGTGTGCATGAGCAACCACCAAAACAGGGTAGGAGACCAGCGAGCATTGGTTCACGAGATGATGAACAACGGTGTGTACAATCCCGTAGTCTTCGCTCAAATGTATCGTCATGATGAGAAAAGCGACTTCCAACTGGACGCATCGGCCGACATGGGAGCATTGATGATAGACGGATTGACGGATGGTATCTGGCTCATGAACGACGGAAAACTGTCCGACAGCGTATTGGAAGACACGGCATTCAATATCTTACAGGCAGGAAGATTGCGCATGAGCAAAACCGAATACATTAGTTGTCCGGGCTGTGGACGCACCTTATACGACCTACAACAGACCATTGCGCGCATTAAAGACGCCACAAAAGAGATGAAAGGTCTTAAGATAGGCATCATGGGATGCATTGTCAACGGTCCTGGAGAGATGGCTGATGCCGATTATGGCTATGTAGGTGCCGGCCCAGGAAAGGTTTCTTTGTACAGAAAACAAACCTGTGTGGAGAAAAACATCCCTACAGAAGAGGCGGTAGAACACCTGCTCAAACTCATCCATGAGGACCAGAAAACGGCCAATTCACCAGCTGAACCAACCGCATCACTACTGACTTAAATACCTATCTACATGAATTAAAAAGGACGATACATGCTCGCTGCCGACAGATATGCCGACAGTGAGCAGTTGTATGCACGCTGCTGACGTAGCTATTCATTCGAGAAGGCTTCTTCTTCGGCCTTGGCAATGATTTCCTCATCGCTCATTCTTTGAGCGCTGATATCGTCTAAATGCAGCTCATCAATCTCGTCTACCAAGTTGGAGATGACAGGCGACTCTTCAAGAACCTCTTCTTGAGAATCCGTAAAGACCTCTTCCTGGAAGGGTGATTCATGCTTCTGCACCGAGAGGTCTTCGCTCTTCACCACGATGAAATCATCCTGTGGATGCGTATCCGGCACAATTACTACCGGCTCTTCTTCCATCTTGGTGCGGTTGGTCTTTGCCGCAAACACCTCATCGATGAACTGCGGCTTGCGTTTCAGTTGTTCCAACGTAAGCTTACTGGCCAGCTGTTGACTCTCTTTTTTGCTGAATCCCTCACCAAAACACCCCTCAATTCCTTCCAATTCGGCTGCATACTTAAAGACCGGGTTACCGTTTTTATCCTGCCCTTGATTCAACAGCTTGAAGTTAATCTTCACTTTGTTTTTCTGGCTCCATTCAATCAGCTTACTCTTGAAATTCACTTCCTTGTAAGCCACCTTATCAATGTTGAGCATTTCCTTCAAGATACGGTCTTTCATAAACCGCATACAAGCATCGTAACCACGATCCAGATAGATGGCACCCACAAGCGCTTCGAACGCATTTCCGCCCATATAACTGTTATGCGAGGCGTTGCGTCCGCTACTAAGGATAAGCTTGCAAATGCCCATCTCATTGGCCAACTTGTTCAAAGTACTGCGTTGAACCAGCTTACTGCGTGTGTTGGTGAGAAATCCCTCACGCTTACCGGGAAAATGCTCGTACACGATATGCCCTACGGTAGCATCGAGAATGGCATCGCCGAGAAACTCCAAACGCTCGTTATTCACGGGTTTGCCCTTGGCATTGCGGCGCATGACGCTCTTATGCATCAAGGCCAATTTGTAATAACTGATATCGTGTGGATAGAAACCGATGATACGGTATAAAGACGAATAAAGCTCCCTTTCACGACGGAAGGGGAGCTTTATCCGATCGAGAATATTACTCAGCATATTTCTTGAATACTACGCAAGCGTTATGTCCACCAAACCCGAACGTATTACTCAATGCTACACGCACCTCACGCTTCTGAGCTTGGTTGAACGTATAGTTCAGTTCGTAATCAATTTCAGGGTCTTTGTCATCCTCCTCATGATTGATAGTGGGAGGAATGATGCCGTCCCGAACGGCCAACACACAGGCCATAGCCTCTACAGTACCTGCTGCACCCAGCAAGTGGCCGGTCATACTCTTGGTAGAACTGATATTCAATTTGTAGGCATGGTCACCAAACACATCCTTGATGGCTTTAACCTCAGAGATATCTCCAACAGGCGTAGAAGTACCATGCACATTGATATAATCAACATCGTCTGGCTTCAGACCAGCATCTTCTAATGCTGCGGTCATCACCAGCTTAGCACCAAGACCTTCCGGGTGGCTGGCCGTGATGTGATAAGCGTCGCCACTGGCACCCTCACCAATCATTTCGGCATAGATTTTGGCACCGCGCGCCTTGGCATGTTCCAACTCTTCAAGAATCAAACAGCCTGCTCCCTCACCCATGACGAAACCGTCACGACTGGCACTGAACGGCCGTGAAGCATGTTCAGGGTCGTCATTACGCGTTGACAACGCATGCATGGCGTTGAATCCACCCACACCACTGGCCGTAATGGCTGCCTCGGCACCACCTGAAACGATGATGTTCGCCTTGCCCAGACGAATAAGATTGAACGCATCTGACAAGGCTGTGCTCGAAGAAGCACATGCACTGGTTGTGGTATAGTTGGGACCATGAAATCCAAAGTGAATGGAAATCTGTCCGGAAGCGATGTCGGCAATCATCTTAGGAATGAAAAATGGGCTAAACTTAGGCCCGCTTTCCTTATTCAAGGCATAATATGAAACCTCTTCTTCGAAGGTTTTAATACCTCCGATACCCACACCATAGATGACACCGATACGGTTTTTGTCTTCTTTTTCCAAGTCAAGTCCAGCATCTTTTACACCCTGCATGGCCGAAATCATGGCCAACTGCGTGTAGCGATCCAGCTTGCGTACGGCCTTTCTATCAATATAGTCGTTGATATTCAGGTCTTTTACTTCACAAGCAAACTGTGTCTTGAAGTTGGAAGTATCAAATAATGTAATAGGAGCAGCACCACTCTTACCTGCCAACATGCTTTTCCATGTTTCTTCAGGCGTATTGCCAATAGGTGTCACGGCACCAAGTCCTGTTACTACTACTCTTTTTAATTCCATTGATTGAATAAAAAAATTGATTAAAAGCAAATTGAAATTGAGCTGAAAGAAATCTCCCAGCTCAACCCAAATCGTTTGCTTTTAATTATTTTGCATTTTCTTCTATATAAGAAATGGCATCACCTACCGTTGCAATTTTCTCAGCTTTATCGTCTGGAATAGAGATGCCGAATTCTTTCTCGAATTCCATAATCAGCTCTACAGTGTCCAATGAATCGGCACCCAGATCATTAGTAAAACTTGCTTCTGGCTTTACTTCTGCCTCATCAACACCCAACTTATCTACGATAATAGCCTTTACTTTGCTTTCAATTTCTGACATAATTGTAACTTTTTTAAAATGTTTATAAGTGATTCACTATCAAAAATACGGATGCAAAGGAACAAATTTTTATTCACATCTACAAATGTTTTATCGAAAAAAGTACCTCATATTGCACACTATACCATATATTGTGCAATTAAATGGCTTATTTTATTGAAAAATACTGGGATTTATAGAGTTATAAATAGGTAGAAACTGCTAAAAATAGAAAAAAGACATCAATAAATCGTTAGGGGCGTGATGATTCGCACCTCTACGTCATTAGGAAACGCCAGGAATGAGATAATTACCTTAAAAAATGTAGAATTTTTTAACCAAATAATGCCCCTAAAACAACACTTCAAAACTTTCAATCTAGAAAAAATCACTAGGCATAGAGGAAGCAAACAAGCTATCATAAAGCAAGAAAAATGAGATTTTAAGGCTATAACAATGCGTTTAAGGTGCAATATATATGACTTTGCCGGTTAATTTACATGGCATAACACACCAAAAGCATGCATATTGAAGCCTAAAAGCAATGCGTTTACCCTGAAAAAAGCAAAAATGAAGTTGCGTAACCATGGTTGAAAGCTGTATTTTATTATATGTCAAGCATATACAAAAACAACGTATATTTGGCGTATTTGCAAACGGATGAAGAGTTGTTTGCAAATACGCTCAAAATAAAAGGGTTGCTTGTCAAAAAATTTCGCACAACTTTCAATAATTATTTTGATTTGTTAAAACAGTGGAAAGATACGAACGTATAAAACGATAAGAATCAAACTAAACAACGCATACTTTGTTACAATGTACTAAAAAACCTTGATTTTGTTTTGACCATTACCTTTTATTATTTATATTTGCATAAGTAACCAAAAGAAAACGCAACATGTCATTTAGTGAACAATGTAATAAAATATTTCAACGAGCTATTGATGATTATCACGTCCATGATGATATTGATGCTCCAATCAATAATCCCTACGACGATGGAACCATCGAAAACCGGTTGTATCTGAAGTGCTGGATTGACACTGTTCAATGGCATTTTGAAGATATCATCAGAGACCCAAATATTGATCCCATGGAAGCGTTGGCCTTGAAGCGACGCATTGACCGCTCGAATCAAGACCGTACTGATCTTGTGGAACAGATAGACAGCTATTTCAGACAGAAATATAGTGAGGTAAAGGTGCTGCCCGACGCACGCATCAACACCGAAAGTCCGGCATGGGCCATTGACAGACTTTCCATACTGGCACTGAAGATTTATCACATGCGCGAGCAAGTCGAACGACAAGATGCTTCAAAAGAGCACAAAGATACATGTACGGCCAAGCTAAATGTGCTGCTGGAACAACAAAAAGACTTGGGAACAGCCATTGATCAGCTACTGGAAGACATCCAAGAGGGACGAAAATACATGAAAGTGTACCGACAGATGAAGATGTACAATGATCCGTCGACCAATCCGGTTCTCTACAAAAAATAAATGAAGACCGAACATCTGCTCATCATACGGTTCTCGGCTATGGGTGACGTAGCCATGACGGTTCCAGTAGTGTACTCATTGGCAAAACAATATCCCAACATTCGCATCAGCGTGTTGAGCCGACCCTTTGCAGCGAATTTCTTTGACAAATTGGCACCAAACGTGGACTTTATGTCTGCCGACCTGAACAATGAATATAAGAATCTGCGCGGACTGAATAAACTTTATCGCAGACTGACGGCTAAAAGATTTACCGCCATAGCCGATTTTCATGATACGTTGCGCTCGAAATATCTACGCACCAGATTTTTGTTAGACAGGTTCAAAGTGGCTCACATCGACAAACATCGGGCCGACAGACGTAGGCTAACCGCTAAAGGGAATAAGGTATTGATGCCGCTACAAACATCTTTCCAAAACTATGCGGATGTTTTAGCAAAATTAGGTTACCCTATTGAGATAGATTTTACATCCATCTTTCCACGTCAAGACGGTACCATGCCTGACTTACCAAATGGCATCGAAGCGAAAAACAAGGAAGAACGGTGGATTGGCATAGCGCCTTTCGCAGCACACAAGGGTAAAGTTTATCCATTGGAAAAAATGGAAAAAACAATTGAAATGATACAAACCAAGTACGAAAATACACGAATTTTCCTATTTGGGGGCAGAAAAGAAGAAAAGGAGCAGCTATCTTTGTGGGCAAAAAAATATGAAAGATGTGTCAGTGTACCAACGCTATTAAACACGTTGCAGGAAGAACTGCTTTTGATGTACCACTTGGATGTGATGATTAGTATGGACAGTGCCAACATGCATCTGGCATCATTGGTTAACACACCCGTCATCAGCGTTTGGGGTGCCACACATCCCTTTGCGGGATTCATGGGGTGGAATCAAAGCGCAGACCTTGCAGTTCAGACCGACTTAACGTGTCGCCCGTGTTCCATTTATGGCAACAAACCGTGTTGGAGGAATGACTATGCTTGCTTAAATGAAATAAAATCAGAACAAATCATCAATAAACTTGATGAAGTTATACATAAAAACAGAAAATAAAATTAATTTATTCACTTATTAAAAAACAAGATTATGAAAAAGTATGTATGTGAAACTTGCGGTTATGTTTATGACCCCGCAGAAGGCGATCCTGATGGAGGAATCGCTCCCGGAACAGCATTTGAAGATATCCCAGATGATTGGGTATGCCCATTATGCGGTGTAGGAAAAGAAGATTTCACTCCCCAAGCTGAATAAAACAGCATTTGATGAACTTAAATAAGGCAACGATCTGGGTCGTTGCCTTATTTATTTGCTTCAAACGAAACATACAAACACTTATACACAATCATTGTGCATAACTCTGTTTATAAGTGTTGAATAACTGCCTGTTTATCCACTTAGAAATAAAAGAACTTAAAAGTTAGTGCATATCCACACATTTATGACGAAGTTATACATCAATTTCCACAATTATTCGGCCATGAAATTTATCAACTTATTCACATCATTCGATACTTCACTATATTGTGGAAAAGTTAGCTAACAAATTGATTAAGAATAGAAAGATATGCCGTTGAAGTGTGTAAAAAGCAACGTAAGAGTGGAATAACGAAAAAAGCAAATAAATCAATGGATAGTTATCAACATATCCACCGCACATCATCTCTCTTCATATTTCTTTCTTTTAAAAAATAAATAAAAAGAATATATAAATAAGATGTGGACAACTAAGCCGTAAAAAAGAAACGGTATGTATTAGAAGGTTCGTCGCTTGTGAGTAATTTTATAGATGCCAACCGCCGCACCCATGAAGATAAAAGGCATGAAAGGAGCCTTAAATCGGGTTTCTCCGTGTACTGCCAAGACCAAAGCTAATGAACCTCCTATGACGATACAACATAAAAGAAACAAGGTATCGTACTTTTTTTCTGATTGTAAAACGTGGAGGGAAAAGGCAAAGGCCAGCAGTAGGAATGCGTAATAAATCATGTTGAGCAGTCCAAGCCACTGTATGTAGGATAGATTTTGAAGGTTGTATAGTAGCGTTCGATAGGGTAGTGTGACGTAATTGTTTTGGGCTTTTGATTTATCATGCAAAAAGGCAGGAATGTTGTCCATGTCGTTCATGTACATATAAACCAATCTGCCGGGTATTTTACTCAAATAGTTTGCTTTGTTATCCTTGAGCCATTCCAAACATCTTTGTTTCCATATTTGGTTGCATTCTATGGCCGTTTTATCCTTCATGTGGTCAATATACCTGATGGTTCCTTTGGGATAAGCCTCGGCATTGTAATGAGGTTCTACGCTGGTTTCGTATGTTGCTGCCGCCATGTTGAACCACAAGGTTTCACTTTGGTACAAAAAATAGCCTGTACGCAGCCAGCAACTGGTTCCAACCACGAGGATAAAGAAGACATATCCAGCCAGGAGGGAGCTGAAAGAACGCAACCATTGTTTGTTTTTAAAGAATAGAAAAAAGAGAAGAAACGTACCCATAAATACCAAACTGATGGGACGAAACCAGTTGGCTACAGCCATTAACATGCCTGCTATGAAGAGATGTCGCACACGGGAGGTGTGTAGAATGATGAAAACCGCCCCTAATAAGAGCGTGATGGATGGTATTTCGGAGAGTAAGGTAGTGCTTTGTCCCCAATTATTGGGATAGCATACATATAATAATAAGGCAATGAATCCTATCTGGTCGTTGCATGTTTTTTGTGCTATGCGCGCTAATAAGTAGGCTGAAGTGGCTTTGAGGAAGCACATCAACACTAAGATGGGATAGACAGAATGAAATAGATACAGCGAGAGAGCCACCAAATTGATTTGTCCGATGTTCCAAATAAAGGGTTGTCCATTGATGGTAGGCGCACAAGGATAGGGTTCTCCGTAGTCGATGCACATCCTGGCGTATTCAATATAGCCATCTCCATCGTTTGTGGGTGTATAGCCAAATAGGAAGAGCACCAACAATAGGAAAGCCAGAAAGAGTAGACTTATCTGACGATAGCGATTTTGCATACAGTTCCTTTGTTGCCAGTTTGGTCGGCAGTTTGTACCATATAGATGCCCGATGCCACCGGGTTGTCATTCATATCATTGCCATCCCACACGAAAGTTCCGCCTTTGCTTTTGCCTTTAGTCACCAAGGTGCCATTGACAGTTACTATTTTGATGTCGGCTTGATAACTGAGTCCGACAACCGTTATGGGACCATTGTAAGAAGGTTCTACTGGATTTGGGTATGCGTAGGTAACGTCTTTGTTCATCGATTCCACAGCCTCGGTGGCGTCACTTTGAAAAGAACAAAGTCCTTTGTCTGTCCCCAAAAACACTTCTCCTGTTTGATTATTGATGGCAATGCTTTCTACATGGTTAGAAGGTAATACGCTGTTTGCTATGGTAAAATGATGAATTTGCTGGTTGTTATCAGCACTGATGAGATATACTCCATTACTTCCTGTGCCAAACCATTTGCGGTTACTCTTGTCAACTGCAATGCTGGTGATGTCTACTCCTGCCAATAAATAGTCGGCTAAGTTAGTTCCGTCGTTGCGAGGAATCTTTATTTGTGTGAAAGTAACATCGGGTAGTTGATTCATTTTTGAGGCTTCAAGCAGCAATACTCCTGTGTTTGTACCAATCCAAAGATTGTTCTCCATATCTTCAGCGATGTATTTTACAGCTGTTGTTTTTAGACTGTTTCCATCTTGGTTGATGAAATTGGTTATCGTGTGCAGCGTTTCAGTCTTCCTATCATAACAAAACAATGCCGGAAGCTTATAGTTCCCGTTGCCGAACCACAATAAGCCTCGACTGTCAAACATGGGATGATAGAGCAAACTTGGGCTCACTCCATTTTGCATCAGCGATGGTTGATGGTGTGATTTCATGGTTCCATCTGGCAGTAATTCGATGATGCTTTGTCCCTTTGTTTGGTTGTTTAATATCCAAAGATGACGCTCTTCATCGAACAGCAGACCGTTGATGGGAACATATTCATTATCCAGTTCTTTTCCTTTATCCACTGCTGGCATCAGAATACTGTTGTCTTTATTGTAGTATTTGGTGAGTTTACCGTTTTGAAATTCGTAAAGTCCGGTTCTACCTCCTGCAAATACATGGTTTGCATCTTTAGGGTCGATGGCCAAACAGTTGATATCTGCATACGAATAGCCTGTTGTTTTTTGGATATCATCTTGATAGATGTGCCATTGACCATCGTCAAGAACCTGGATAATGCCTGGATGTGAGAGGCTAACACCTTCTGCTTCAAAGCCTCCTCCCGACGTGTAAAGGCGGTTATTGATAAACTTTAGAAAATAAAAATGGTTGTATTGCGGACCTTCCGGACGCATGCTTTCCATTTTATTCCATAGTTCTTTGTCTACTTCTTTGTTGTTTTCAGAATAGTTTCCTATTCTTTTCCAATTCTTTTTGTCAAGTAAATTTGAAGACAAATCAGCTGCATATTTTCCATGGGTCATTGATGCTGCAATGATTTTGTTTTGCTGTATAAGTGTCCAATCAACGCGAAAGCCCAGAAAATAAGTATCACTAATCTCGGCATCACTCACATTTAGCTTGACAATACCAAATCCTGTGGACAAATAAGCATAGCTTCCATTGACATAAATGCTGTGAATGGTTTTGTCTTCTGTCAGCGATTTTTTATAATAGTCAGCGATATTGGTTATGTTTCCCTTACCATCCAGCAAGTCAATGTTGTTGTTTTTGTAGGCAATGATCAATCGTTTGGCCGCAGAACTATAAGCAATGTGGCTGATTTCAACATCATTCAAGCCTGTTTTCTTATCAAAAGTCTGTATGCTGTTGTCATCCTTATCATAGCAAAACAATCCACCCGATGCCAACACATATACGATGTTACCTGCCGGTTGCACGTCCGTTATGTCGTGATAGGAAGAATATACTTTCCAAGAACCAATTTGGGATAGCCCTTGCAAGCAACCCATGATGAGAAAAAGGACAGATACTATCGTTGTTTTCATTGCGCCATTCAGTTAGATGGATTGTGCTATAGCTTTGTTAAGATAGGCTGCTAATTTTTCAACAGCCAATGCACGATGCGAAATATGGTTCTTTATATCCTCACCAAGTTCGGCAAAACTCTGGTTATATCCGTTGGGAATGAACAGCGGATCGTAACCAAAACCAGCATCACCACGTTTCTCTTTTGCGATTAAGCCATCCACACGTCCTTCAAAATAATGGATTTCAGGTGCTGCACAAGCATTATCTACATTTTTTTCTTGTTGATTTTTGGGATGTTGCAGCAAGGCAATGACAGTGCGAAAACGAGCCTTTCTGTTTTCTTTATCCTGTAATTCGTGCAAAAGTTTCTGCATATTTGCTTCGCTATTGTGGTCGGTTCCCTCTGCATAACGTGCACTGTGAACACCAGGTGCACCATGAAGAGCCTCCACTTCGAGCCCCGTATCATCAGCAAAGCAGTCTAAACCATAATGCTCTGCCACATATTTGGCTTTTAGAAGAGCATTTTCTTGCAAGGTTTCTCCTGTCTCTGGAATATCCTCATGACAACCTATATCTTGCAGAGACACTATTTCAAATCGTTCTCCCAGTATGTCACGAATTTCCTGAAGCTTGTTGGGATTGTTTGTTGCGAATACGATCTTCATGTTTTTTCTTTACTTTTACCTTGATTTGATCAAATCCCTCGCCGTATACTCCAATGACAGAACTCTGACTGACAAAGGCATTTGGGTCGGTCATTTTGATGAGTCGGAAGATGAGTTGACTCTCATTTTTACGAGCCAAGAGACAGATTACTTTGATTTCTTGTCCTGTGTACCATCCGTGACCGTCAAGAATAGTTAGTCCATGGTCTGTTTCTTGAGATAGAATTTCTGCTATTTCTTCGTGTTTTCTCGAATAAATCATGAACTGAACGGATTGCCGTTGGCGAGCAAACACAAAGTCGAGCATGAAGCATTCGATGATAATGGTGCAATAACCAAATACTACTTTGTGAGCGCGTTCAGCCATTTCACCAAACTGTGGGAAGAAGAAACAGCTGCTGACTATAAAGATATCTACTAATATCAATACCTGTCCAAGTGACATATCCTTGTATTTGTTGACACAAGCAGCAATGATATCCGAGCCTCCTGTACTACCATTGTTGAGAAATACCACTGCCAGTGATGAACCAGTGATACAGCATCCAATGACCATTGACATGAAGTCTTGTCCCTCGCCCAATACCTTGATAAAGTTTCCGTTAGCATCCAAAGGCATTAGACTTTGTGCAAACATTAACATAAAGTATAAGGCAAAGATGGCATAGATGGTTTTCATCATGAATCGGAAGCCCAAAATCTTCAGGGCTACGATTAACAATGAAATGTTGATAATCATGTATGTGTTCTCCAGCTTAAAGCCAGTGGCATAATAAATGATGGCCGACATACCGGTTACCCCACCGGTTACAATTTCGTAGGGCATCAGGAAGATGGTGAAGGCAGTGCTGTAAAGCAACAGGCCTAACGTGATGAACACATAATCTTTTACTTCAGATAAGATAAATTCTTTATTATTAATCATTTTAGTACGATATTAATGATTTTTTTTGGAACGATAATTGTTTTGATAATTGTTTTGTCTGCGATGTATTTTTGGGTGCGCTCGTCTACAAGCACCTTTTCTTCAATGGCTTCACGACTGTCGTCTATGCCGAATACCATCTGGAAACGAGCCTTCCCGTTGAATGATACCGTCATCTGTACATCGCTCTCTTTGAGATATTCCTCATTGCATACAGGCCATTGGGCATCGCAAACAGAACCCTCTCCACCCAACACATGCCACAGCTCTTCACTGATGTGTGGCGCAAAGGGTGACAATAGTTTGATGACATCCTTGAGCAGTTCCTTGTTGGTGCACTTGCTTTGTGCCAGTTCGTTGATGCAAATCATGAAGGCAGAGATGGCCGTATTATACGAAAACTGCTCGATGTCACCCGTCACCTTCTTGATAAGTTTGTGAACAGACTTCAGCTGTTCTTTGGTTGGCTCATCGTCGTTGGGCAAAAATTGGTCAGTTCTGTTTTCATACACCAGTCCCCACAGCTTTTTCAGGAATCGGTGACAACCGTCAATACCGTTGGTGTCCCATGGCTTGCTGGCCTCTACCGGGCCAAGGAACATTTCGTACAAGCGCAGCGTGTCGGCACCATACTGTTCTACTATCATGTCAGGATTGACAACGTTGTACATCGATTTCGACATCTTCTCAATGGCCCAACCGCACATATATTTATCTCCTTCCAAGATAAATTCAGCCTGTTTGTATTCTGGTCGCCACGCTTTGAAGGCCTCTATGTCCAACACGTCGCCATGCACTATATTCACATCCACATGAATGGGAGTGGTTTCGTATTGTTCTTTCAATCCCACTGATACGAAAACAGGCGCAACCGAATGGTCATCGTTGTTGATACGATACACAAAGTTGCTGCGTCCTTGTATCATTCCCTGATTCACCAACTTCTCAAAAGGTTCTTCTTTGAAGGAATAACCATAATCGTGTAAGAACTTATTCCAAAATCTTGAATAAATCAAGTGGCCCGTTGCGTGTTCTGTTCCGCCCACGTAAAGATCTACGTTCTGCCAATAAGCAGCTACGTTTTTATCCACCAATGCTTCATTGTTGTGTGGATCCATGTAACGAAGATAATAAGCCGAACTGCCGGCAAAGCCCGGCATGGTGTTTAGTTCCAACGGGAATATGGTAGAATTGTTGACAAGCGATTTGTCTACCACCTTGTTTTGTTCCACGTCCCAGGCCCATTTCTTGGCCCTACCCAATGGCGGTTCGCCTGTCTCGGTAGGCTCATACTTATCAATCTCAGGCAATTCGAGCGGCAAGCATTCTTCGGGAATCATGTGAGGCATGCCGTCTTGATAATATACTGGGAAGGGTTCGCCCCAATAGCGCTGACGAGAGAAGATGGCATCGCGCAGGCGATAGTTCACCCGAACGCGCCCGATACCCTGTTCAACCACATATTTTCGGGTGGCGGCAATGGCTTCTTTCACCGTCAATCCATTGAGGCTCAACGGTGTTTGTTTTCCTTCCACCGGACTGTTAATCATGATTCCCTCTTTCGCATCGTAGCTCTCTTCACTCACATCAGCCCCTTCAATCAGCGGAATGATGGGCAGATTGAAGTGCTTGGCAAAGGCATAGTCGCGACTGTCGTGTGCCGGAACGGCCATGATGGCCCCTGTTCCGTAGCCAGCCAGTACATAGTCGCTCACCCAGATAGGGATGTTGTCGCCTGTTAATGGGTTCACAGCGTAGCTTCCGGTGAACACTCCGGTTACTTTTCTATCGGCGATGCGTTCTCGTTCGGTCCGTTTTTTCGTCGCATCTACATATTCTTCAACGGCTGTTGCCTGCTCGGGAGTGGTCACTTGACTAACGTATTCGCTCTCTGGAGCCAGCACCATGAACGTAACACCGAACATGGTGTCGGCGCGAGTGGTGAACACCGTCAAAGAAAGGTCATCGTGGTTGGCCACTTTAAACTGCACTTCGGTCCCTTGTGAGCGTCCAATCCAGTTGCGTTGTGTTTCTTTCAGCGACTCTGTCCAGTTTACTTTTTCCAGTCCGTCGAGCAAGCGTTGCGCATACGCAGACACGCGCAAGCACCACTGTTTCATTTTCTTTTGCACCACGGGGTAGCCACCTCGCTCGCTCACGCCATCTACCACCTCATCGTTGGCCAGCACGGTGCCCAGTCCGGCACACCAGTTTACCATCGTTTCGCCCAGGTAAGCGATGCGATAGTTCATGAGTGTTTGCTGCTGTTGAAGCTCAGTCATAGCTTTCCATTCCTCGGCTGTGAACTGTAGTTCTTCGCTCTGAGCCACGTTCAAACCGTCAGTACCTTTGGTTTCAAAGTGCTGTACGAGCGTTGTGATAGGCTGTGCTTTCTGCAAATCGTTGTCATAATACGATTGAAACATTTTGATGAACGCCCATTGTGTCCACTTGTAATATGCCGGGTCGCAGGTTCTAATCTCGCGATCCCAATCGAACGAAAATCCAATCTTGTCCAACTGTTCGCGATAGTGCTTGATGTTTGCCTCGGTAGTGATGGAGGGATGTTGCCCCGTTTGTATGGCATACTGCTCGGCTGGCAGTCCATAGGCATCGTATCCCATGGGGTTGAGAACGTTGAATCCATTCTGTCGCTTGTACCGCGCATAGATATCACTGGCAATATAGCCCAAAGGATGGCCTACATGAAGGCCCGCTCCAGATGGGTAGGGGAACATGTTGAGCACATAAAATTTCTTCTTTTGGGCATCTTCCACAACGTGATAGGTTTTGTTTTTCACCCACTGTTGTTGCCACTTTTTTTCAATTTCTCTGAAATTGTATTCCATAAGATATCCTAAATTAACGTTCTATTGTGTTTCGAAGTGTATATAATAGGTGGCAAAAGTACGAAAAAAAAAAGATATGGATTGCATAAATACTGAATTTTATTTAAAATAACCTGTCTGACAGCGGGTGAAACGATAAGCACCAACGCTGTGGGAAGAGTATGAAACAGCACTGATTTGTCGTGTTTCCTCAGAGGATGCGATACTGACAAATGTCCTAATTATTTACCGAATAATGGCCTTAAAACAGCTCTTCATATTTGGTAAAATAGAAAAAAATAATAGGCAAGGAGGAAGCAAAAATGAGATTTTTGGGTGAGAAAAATAAGATTCCAAAGCAATATCCATGAATTATAGTTGCCATATCCATGACTTTGCGCCGCTATAGCTATGCTATAATGCGGCAAAAGCATGCCTATTGCGGGGTAAAAGCAATGCTATTGGTATGAAAAAGATAACAAAAACGCTGCTTGATATATGGGTGAAGATGCAATATATTGAGCCTGAATGAGATACGAAAAACGCTCATTTTTGGCGTATTTGCAAACTTTGGTGATGCTGTTTGCAAATACGCCAAATATAAGGAAGTATGTTGTCAACAAAATTCATCATCATTCTGATGTGTGATGATGCCTTTCATCAACGAGTAACATCTTGCGATAGGAGTGTGGTTACAGCTTTTCGCCGTAGCAAAGGTCACCAGCATCCCCGAATCCCGGTACGATGTATTGGTGCTCGTTCAGTCCCGGATCGATGGCAGCGCACCAGATAGTGGTTTTCTCCTCAGGGAAAGTCTTCTTGATGTGTTCGATACCTTCCGGACTGGCGATGACACATGCTACGTGAATACGCTTGGGCGTGCCCTTGGTGAGGAAAGCCTTGTAGCCCAATTCCATAGAGGCACCGGTGGCCAACATGGGGTCGGCGATAATCAACGTCTTACCATCGATGCTCGGTGTAGCCAAATATTCTACATGAACGCCAATGTTGTGGTGTTCCTCGTCGGTGTATTCGCGGTAAGCAGAAACGAAGGCGTTGCCCGCATGGTCGAAGATGTTGAGGAATCCGTTGTGAAAGGGAAGACCGGCGCGGAAGATGGTTGCCAAGACAATCTTGTCGGCAGGAACGTTGACTTGTGAAATACCCAATGGGGTAGTAACATCCTTGGTTTCGTAATCCAATTGCTTGGAAATCTCGTAAGCCACCAGTTCGCCAATTCTCTGGATGTTGTTACGAAACAGCAAGCGGTTCTTTTGGTAGTCTACATCTCTCGTCTCAGCCAAATATTGATTGATGATAGAGTTAGACTCACTTAGGTTGATAATTTTCATTGCGTAGCGTATGTTATGTTTTCACCGTGCAAAAATAGGCATTTTCCGTTTATTTTTGCAAAGTGAAAATTGCAAATGTCAGTCACACACATTGTTTTTTTATTTCTTTAACCTAAAGAGTACAACCAATATACATTTTTTTCAAGCTAAAATTTGTCAACCTATTTATTTTAGTTAATTTTGTAGTCGCCAAAGAAATGACGTAAAACAGAATAATTATTCACACTTAAATACATTTAAAAATAATGGCAAAGTTTGATAAATCGGTACTGGAAAAGTACGGAATTACAGGTACAACAGAAGTTGTTTACAATCCTTCATACGAAGTGTTGTTTGAAGAAGAGACCAAAGAAGGTCTGGAAGGCTTTGAGAAAGGCCAAGAAACCGAACTGGGTGCAGTTTGTGTTCAAACAGGTATTTACACCGGTCGTTCACCTAAGGACAAGTTTATCGTTGACGATGCAAACTCTCACGACACTGTTTGGTGGACCTCAGATGAATATAAGAACGACAACCACAAGATGACAGAAGACGCTTGGAAGGTTGTTAATGAGTTGGCTAAAAAAGAACTTTCCAACAAGCGTTTGTTCGTAGTTGACGGTTTCTGCGGTGCCAACAAAGACACTCGCATGAAGATTCGCTTCATCGTTGAGGTAGCATGGCAGGCTCACTTTGTGACCAACATGTTCATTCGTCCTATCAACCAGGAAGAACTCGACCAGGAGCCAGACTTCATTGTTTACAATGCTTCTAAGGCTAAGGTAGAGAACTACAAGGAACTGGGCTTGAACTCTGAAACTTGCGTTGCTTTCAACGTAACGACCAAAGAGCAGGTTATCTTGAACACTTGGTACGGTGGTGAAATGAAGAAGGGTATGTTCTCTATGATGAACTACTACTTGCCATTGAAGGGTATTGCTTCGATGCACTGCTCTGCCAACACTGACATGAACGGTGAGAACACCGCTATCTTCTTCGGATTGTCTGGAACAGGTAAGACAACCTTGTCTACCGACCCCAAACGTTTGTTGATTGGTGATGACGAGCACGGATGGGACGATAAAGGTATCTTCAACTTCGAAGGTGGTTGCTATGCTAAGGTAATCAACCTTGACAAAGAATCAGAGCCTGATATCTACAACGCCATCAAGCGCGACGCTCTGTTGGAGAACGTGATTGTAGACGAAAATGGTAAGATTGACTTTACAGACAAGAGCCGCACCGAGAATACGCGTGTATCTTATCCTATCTACCACATTAAGAACATCGTGAAGCCTATCTCTGCTGGTCCTGCTGCTAAGCAAGTGATCTTCTTGAGTGCTGACGCTTTCGGTGTATTGCCTCCAGTATCTATCTTGGACGAGGAGCAAACCAAGTATTATTTCCTCTCTGGCTTCACCGCTAAATTGGCAGGTACAGAGCGTGGTATTACAGAGCCTACTCCTACATTCTCAGCTTGTTTCGGTCAGGCATTCCTTGAATTGCACCCAACAAAATATGCTGAAGAGTTGGTGAAGAAGATGAAGAAGAATGGTGCGAAGGCTTACTTGGTGAACACAGGTTGGAACGGTACGGGCAAACGTATCTCTATCCGTGACACGCGTGGTATCATCGATGCTATCTTGAACCACTCTATCGACGAGGCTCCTACCAAGACTATTCCTTACTTCAACTTCGTAGTTCCTACCAAGTTGGAAGGTGTTGCTACCGAGATTCTCGATCCTCGTGACACTTACAGTGACGCATCACAGTGGGATGAGAAAGCAAAAGACTTGGCTGCTCGCTTCCAGAAAAACTTCGTGAAGTACACAACTAACGAAGCCGGTAAGGCACTTGTAGCTGCTGGTCCTCAGCTCTAAATCTGATTAAGACGCGATTCATATAGACTGGGGCTTATTCATTGGATATTGATGAATAAGCCCCTTTTTAACTTTGCGTACATAACCTTTTAAAAAAAATCATATTTATAACCATTTAAAACCAAAATTCAATCATGATCAGACTAAACGCATTCTTGAAAGTAAATGAGAAGGATCGTCAACGAGTACTTTCACTTGCAAACCAACTCGTAGACAAGTCGCGTCAAGACGAGGGTTGTATCAGTTACGACTTCTTTGAAAGCACAACCATTCCTGGCGTATTTATGTTTTGTGAAACATGGAAAGACCAAGAATCTTTGGACAAACATGCCAATGCTCCACATTTCTTGCATCTGGTACCTGAGATAGAGACTTTTGGCAAGATGAAGTTGGAAAAATTCATGTTCTAAAGCTTATTCATAGAACCACACCATCTATTATTAATAGGTAAGAAGCTTATTATTCATCGATAAGAAGCGACACAAGTCCTAAGAATCGTGGGAGTTGTGTCGCTCTTTTTATCCCTTGTGATTTGGATTACTTACCCCCATTGGATGAAAAGTTAACAATTGGTGTCACCATGCACAGGTTTCATTTCTTTATTGTACCTTTGTAAGGCCTTTCATTGGGTTGATATTTAGCCAATAAAGGCAAAATATAAGCAAGATAGACAATGGAAAATTTCAGATTTCAAGCAGTTACTGAGGCTTCAAAAAAAGCCCCATTGGCTGTAAAGGCTCCTAAGGAACGGCCTTCAGAGTACTTTGGTAAATACGTCTTTAACCGTGCAAAAATGCAGAAATACCTGCCGGAAGACGTGTTCCAGCAACTCACTGATGTGATTGACAATGGTGCCCATTTCAATCGTTCCATTGCAGATGCCGTGGCAACCGGTATGAAACACTGGGCACAAGAAAACGGAGTGACGCATTACACGCATTGGTTTCAACCCTTGACGGAAGGAACGGCCGAGAAACATGACGCCTTTGTGGAGTTTGACGGTAAGGGTGGCATGATTGAAGAGTTTAGTGGAAAGTTGTTAGTTCAGCAAGAAGCCGACTCATCTTCGTTTCCCAACGGAGGCATTCGCAACACTTTCGAGGCGCGAGGCTATTCGGCTTGGGATCCAACATCACCAGTTTTCATCATTGATGATACGCTGTGTATTCCCACTATCTTCATATCGTATACGGGTGAGGCCCTCGATTACAAGGCTCCTCTGTTGCGTTCGCTCCATGCAGTGGATGTGGCAGCAACGCAAGTTTGTCGTTATTTCGATCCCAATGTGAAGAAAGTACGGGCCAATCTGGGCTGGGAACAGGAATATTTCCTGGTAGACGAGGATTTATACCATGCGCGTCCCGACCTGATGTTGACGGGTCGTACGCTCATGGGACATGATTCTGCCAAGAATCAGCAAATGGATGACCATTATTTGGGTACCATTCCAGATCGTGTACAGGCGTTCATGAAAGACCTGGAGATACAGGCTCTCGAGCTTGGCATACCGTGTAAGACCCGTCACAACGAGGTGGCACCCAACCAATTTGAGTTGGCTCCCATCTTCGAGGAGTGCAACTTGGCCATTGACCACAACATGTTGCTCATGTCATTGATGAAACGTGTGGCACGCAGACATGGTTTTCGTGTGCTGTTACACGAGAAACCTTTTGCCGGAGTGAACGGCAGTGGCAAGCACAACAACTGGAGCTTGTGCACCGATACGGGCGTGTTGCTTCATTCACCAGGCAAGACAGCCGAGGACAACTTGCGCTTCGTGGTGTTCTTGGTGGAAACGTTGATGAGTGTTTATAAGCACAATGGATTGCTCAAGGCATCCATCATGAGTGCCACCAACGCCCATCGATTGGGCGCAAACGAGGCACCACCCGCCATCATTTCATCGTTCTTGGGTACGCAACTCACCGAGTTGTTGAACCATATCGAGGTGGCTGACAAAGAAGATTTGTTCACCTTGCACGGAAAACAGGGGATGATGTTGGACATTCCAGAGATTCCTGAGCTGTTCATAGACAATACAGACCGCAACAGAACCAGTCCGTTTGCCTTTACTGGAAATCGCTTTGAGTTTCGTGCTGTGGGTTCAGAAGCCAGCTGTGCCTGCTCCATGCTGGTGCTCAATGCGGCCATGGCGGAGGCTTTGACCAACTTCAAGGAGCGTGTGGATGCGCTGATTGAGCAGGGTGAAGACCAAACATCGGCAATCATTGATGTCCTTCGTGAGGATATTAAGACCTGCAAGCCCATCCATTTTGATGGCAACGGGTACAGTGAAGAATGGGTAGAAGAAGCTAAGCGACGTGGTTTGGACTGTGAAAACAGTTGTCCAGTCATCTTTGACCGTTATCTTGACGAAGACAGCATTAAGATGTTTGAGAGCACAGGCGTGATGACACGCAGCGAGTTGGTGGCGCGCAATGAGGTGAAATGGGAAATGTATACCAAGAAAATACAGATTGAAGCCCGCGTTATGGGTGATCTTACGATGAATCACATCATTCCGGTTGCAACCTATTATCAAAGTCAATTAGCCAACAACGTGGCGCGTATGTTTGAGATTTTTAACCGTGAGGAGGCGGAAAAGCTGACCTGTCGCAATAAAAAGATTATTCTGGAAATTGCTGAACGCACAAAGATCATCGAGACAGGAGTGGAAGAATTGATCAATGCGCGCAAGGTTGCCAACAAGATAGAGAACGAGAGAGAGAAGGCTATTGCCTACCATGATAACGTTGCACCGAAGCTTGAAACCATTCGCTATCATATAGATAAACTCGAACTGATAGTCAGCGACGAGCTTTGGACGTTGCCCAAATACCGCGAACTGATGTTCATCAGGTAAGCAAGGTTGTCTGTTTGTGAACCCAGGCTAAACTTATTGATAAGGAATCGTAGTTTGCTTCAGAAAGGAAACAGGCTGACTTGATGTGCAAGGCAGCCTGTTTTTGTTGTTTAGAGGATAGCACCTCTTGTTTATCTTACTTGTGAAGCCATGTTATTTCGCACGCCTCTCATTCCCACCAAGAATGCTTTGGCCGATCCAAACTTAAGAAACATGTCCAAACGTATAGGCACATGATTGGTGTCATCGCTCACGTAGAAGTCGACAACTCGTTTGAATTTGCCATCATCCCTTTCCATGTACGACAGATGCAGACATCTATATTTCCTCCCATTGTCGGCCTTAACGGTGGTTTTCCCTCGGTATTTCAGTAGGGCGGGCCTTGACTTATTCCCGTCTATCATCGTGAAACGATAGGCATGTCCTTTCTTCCATTTGGATGGATCGAACGATCTGGCCCGCATGAAGATGTTCAACATATCGTAAACACAGTCTCTCATGTCAGACTGTTTCCACTCGTGAACACCTTTACTGGATATCTGATGTTGCTTGACATGAACGCGTCCGTTGGGATAGGAATAGAATACTTCGTCGACATAGTATCGACCTCCCTCATTGGCAGCCTTGCGATAGTATTGCGGAGCGAGTTTTAATGAGGTGTATGCCTGTAGGGTATCACGCAGAACAAACAGATTGTCGGCCTTGCTGTTGCTGCGTGTAATGAGCGAACCACGGTAGGCTGGCTGGTTGTTGTACCTCGTCTGTACCACCGACATGGTGGCTGAACCTACCCTGACCCATACAAATTTCCAATTGAAATATAGGTTGTATGACAAGTACTCGCCCGATTTGAAGGCGGTATTCGTCATGTTACACTGTGCATGGGATGTGGTAAACACCCCTAAAAGAAGCGAAAGAATTGCTAAGTTTCTGAATAATTTCATGTTCATGTTGTCGTTTTTATCTCCCAGAAACGCCTGCATGTAGAAGGTTCGCCAGCACTATTTAGCTGGCAGCACAGGCTTATTTCATCATTCCGGGAATGTATTCTTTACCCAGGTCGAGTGCGCGTTTCGCATTTCGGCTTTGTATTTTGCGCTGTTTCTCGCCTTTCTGTTTAGTTATTTCTGTTGGTTTCTGTCTGTAAATGGGCGTACTCGTCAGATTCCATGTCTCGTTAAAGTCCCACTTGGCTCTGCAAGTTATCTTCTTGGGATAATAATACACCTCTTCGGGCTGCACCCCCTTGTCGTAATCGCCCGTGTCCCATTTGCCGTTATTGTTTGTGTCTATAAACAGGCGGGCATAGTATTCGCGCGGTTCAACGTAGAAGAATTGAGCCATACCATTGGAGGTACGAACCTGTTTAACGGGCTTGTCCGAATTGTCCAGCAACTGAACCACCAGCGGTTTGCCATCAGCTCCCGTAATGGTAAGCAAGATGGTGCTGAACTCATCGTTTGACTTCACCTTGAAACCTTGTTTGATTTTGTTCGATGCCTTGCCATAAATGTCCACAAACGCAGCACTGTCCAGCTCAAGACTGTATTCGATGTTAGGACGCCATTCGCCCCTCAACACATAGTTTCTCGTGTTTTTAACGTAGGCATCATTGAACGGTACGATGGATGTGTCGCGTTGTTGCTCTATTTCGAAGGGCGAAACATACCACAGCGTGTCTTGCTTTGAGTAAAGATGTACTTTGGATGTGTCGAGCACGGCCAATGGCGTGG
The DNA here is from genome assembly GCA_934120735.1 of uncultured Prevotella sp. Lineage (GTDB taxonomy): Bacteria > Bacteroidota > Bacteroidia > Bacteroidales > Bacteroidaceae > Prevotella. The sequence goes on along the minus strand of CAKOVA010000007.1, from coordinate 13,140 downwards.
TAAAGCTGAATCCTATATTCTGATCGGGTGCGAGAGCCGAACTGACACTCAACTTAACCTCAAGAGCCTCTTTTGGCATGATAGAATCGTAAGGTTCACCCCGCTTCTTTGCCCGTTCTTGTTTCTTTTTCCACTCTTCCAAGCGTTTCTGCGCTTGTTTGAGCCGTTTGGCATAAGGCTGTTTGGCTAGCATCATGAGAGTGTCTGTTTGTAGGTGCAGCTGACCAGTAGAATCGCTGGCTTGGTATTTGAGTTCAATTTCAAGCGAGTCTTGGTTGATGAGTGTGGTGTCACGCAGCCAATAAGTGAGGGTGTCCCCGCGCGGATTCGACTCCATGATGAACGCATCTTTGGCGTCAAAGTTGAGACCTTTGATCTGCGGAACCTCTTTGCTGCCATAGCTGAAGAACAGCGAAAAGTTGTTTGGATCTTTTCGTTCGGTCTTGATGAGGTATCGATCAGATTGTATTTCCGTAAAGGCTCTGAGCGTGATGTCATCGGGCAGGAAGTGCGTGTACTTCACCTGATTGATGGCTTTGATGTGCAACGAGTCGGCCCAAAGGGTGTCTTGCCGCACGTCAGGTTTAGAGGTTGTCGTGACAAGTTCGTGCGAGAAGGCCACCTTCTCACTCTTCTGGTTGAAGATGTAGTTACCGTCGGCATCTTGCAAGGCAAACACTCGGTAGCTTCCGTTGGCGATACCGCGGATGGTGAAGCGTCCTCTGCTGTCGGTTCGCGACACGCGCAACATGGGTTGTTTGCGGAAGATGCTGTCACTCTGGTCGGCATACAGCCCCACGAGGATGCCCTTGATGGGCTCAAGGTTCTCGGCTTCGAGCACATATCCGCTTACCTCCATGGTATCTATCTTATCGCCTGTGGAGAAACTGTAGGTGTAATTGCCCAGTGGGTTGCCCTCGTTGTTGTCAGAGATGGCATCACTAAAGTCGATGGTATAGGTGGCATTGGGTTTCAAACTCTCTTTCAGTTCCACGAGAATTCTCTTTCCTTGCGACTTAATCTCAGGTGCTTCCAATTGTGGAGGTGACACTACTACTTTCTCGGTGGCATTCTCCAGTTTGATGAACTCATTAAAATTGATGTAAATTTTCTTGCTCGTTACCTGTGTAGCACCTTCTTTTGGCGAGGTGCTGATGACCTTAGGCGGCGTTTCATCGTACCATCCGCCATCGGGTTGACCCATGCGAGCGCACGAAACCAATAACATAACCAGCATCAGCAGGGCCGTCAACTGCATGCCGCGGACGTTGTTCATGGCGTGATGGGCCATAAGCGTGTACCTTTTGAAGCGTTTCTGTTGATTGATGTTCATATACTTGTGTTTGTTAGCAGGCTATGCCTGTTGGGTTTCCGCAGGCTCTTGGTTCAGCTCGAGCATCTCTTCGATGACCTTGCGACTGTTGGATAGTCGTGGAATCTTATGTTGACCGCCCAGTTTACCCTTCATCTTCAGCCAGTCGTTGAATAGGTCAGGGCGAGCCACAATAATCTCCAAATGCTGTAACGTGATGTTATGAAAGCGTTTAGCCTCATAGTCACTGTTCAGTTCTTGCAGCCGTTTGTCCAGAATGTTGGCAAACTTTTTCAGGTCATTTGGTGCTTTGGCAAACTCAATAACCCATTGATGGCGGCATTTGGCCTTACTGTCCATGTACACAGGTGCGGCCGTGTATTCCTTGATTTCGGCCCCCGTCTGCTCGCAAGTGTAGGCCAATCCTTTCTCGGCATTGTCCATGATGAGCTCTTCACCAAAGGCATTGATGAAGTATTTGGTGCGGCCTGTGATGATGAACTTATAGGGTTGGCGCGATGTAAACTTCACCGTGTCGCCAATCATGTATCGCCATAGTCCGCATGAGGTAGAAATGAGAACCGCATAATTCTTGTCCAACTCCACGTCGGCCAGTGGCAAAACCGTTGGATGCTCCATTCCATACTCGTCCATGGGGATGAACTCGTAGAAAACGTCATAGTCGGTCATGAGCAACATCGACGCGTCTCCGGGGTCGCTCTGTATGCCGAAGAATCCCTCGCTGGCATTATAGGTCTCCATGTAATGCATGTTTGGCGACGTGATGAGCTGCTCATATTGCGGGCGATAGGGCGTGAAAGCGATGCCACCATGGAAGAACACTTCCAGGTTGGGCCACACTTCTTCGAGGTGTTTCTTGCCACTCAGCTCCATGACGCGCACCAGCACCGACAGCATCCATGACGGAACGCCTGAGAGGTTGGTGACGTTTTGGTTCAATGTCTCGCGGGCTATGCGGTCACGCTTCACCTCAAAATCCTGCAACAGTGCGGTTGATTTCTTGGGAACGCGCACCAAGTTGACCAATGGGTTGATGTTTTCGATGAGAATGGCGCTCAAATCACCCACCAAAGAGTTGTGCAGATTATAATTAGGAGAGTGGCTTCCGCCCAAAATCAGTCCCTTTCCGTCGAACATCCTGCTGTCGGGATTGTTACGAAGGTAAAGCGCCACGGTATCCTTTCCGCCTTGATAGTGAATACGGTTGAGCCCCTCGTTGGAAACAGGAATAAACTTACTCTTGTCGTTGGTTGTTCCCGATGACTTGGCATACCATTTCACTTGCCCCGGCCAAAGCACGTTTTCTTCGCCGTGTCGCATGCGGTCGATGTCACCTTTCAGTTCTTCGTAGGTGTTAACAGGTACGTTTTTGGCAAAATCTTCGTAGGTTTTGGTGCTGCCAAAGAGATGATTTCGGCCATATTCTGTGTCCTTCGCCCGTTCAAGAAGATGCTGCAGCACCTGCTGTTGCGTCAAGTCAGCTTGTTTGGCGTGTCGCTCAATCTCCTTTTGTCGTGATGAAAAGAAGTGGGCCGCTATACGTGTTAACCCCATTTTTTATTCCTGTCGTTTATCTATTTATGTGCAAAAACAGTGCAAGCCGAATGCAATCAAGCTTGTTTGCAATTGCTAAGGCGATGCCTATCTTATGCAAAAACAGCGCAAGTCGAACATAGAGAAAGTTTACTTTCTATATTAAGGCGTAGCCTGTTTTATGCAAAATTAGCCTAAACTTTTGTAACACAGGCATAATTCACTAATTTTAATAAACAAGGTTGCGGATATGTTACCTCCCAGAAAATCTCCACATACCATCATAGAAAGCGTATCTTGCAACGAGCAACACGATGAATTCAGCGGGCATTGTAGCAGACGAGAGGACTTATCATCAAGATAATACAATAGACAAGCTAACTACTCCCCTCCCTTTCGGGGAGGGGATGGGGGAGGGGCTATTCTTATTATTCATCGAAAAGTAACAGGTAGTCAAGGCCTGTTTGTTTCTTTTTCGTTACCTTTGCAACTCGACAGAAAAGATAACTCAATGAAAATCAAAGCAATTATCCTGGATTTTGACGGCACGTTGGCCGATACACAAACCCTCATTACCAATACCATGCTCGAGGTAATCAACCGATTGGGACTTGAACAGCGCAGTCGTGAGCAGTGCAGTCGAATGATTGGCTTGCCCTTGAAGCAGACGTTTACAGACTTGATACCCATGACTGACGAGATGGGCGACCGCTGTGTGGAAGCCTATAATCAAGTTTTTCATGAAAACAACGTCCCGGGAGCCGTTCCATTGTTCCCCCAAGTATTGGAAACCATGCGTGAGTTACATCGTTTGGGGTATGTGCTCACCATCGCCAGCAGTCGTTCCCGCCACTCGCTGATGAACTTTGTGGAAACGTTTGGTTTAGAGGAAATCATCACGCATGTGGTCAGTGCCAACGACGTGACGCACGCGAAGCCCCATCCCGAGGCGGTGAATCAAACGCTTGAGCATTTAGGCATTCAGCCAGGAGAGGCACTTGTCGTGGGCGACACGGTGTATGATATCAAGATGGGGCAGAACGCTGGCATTCATACCTGTGGCGTGACGTATGGCAATGGCACACGTTGCCAACTGGAAGAGATTCATACTGAATACATCATAGACGATTTCAGTCAGCTTCTCCAAGTTGTCAAAACGCTTGAAGCGTGATGCCCTGTCCAGGCTGGTAGCACCAAGCAGCGAAGGGTGGGGTGGACTTTTTCATTGTTCTGTCATCCAGACAGCTGCCAAAGAGTTACACCCTAAGTTTTTTAGATTTGTAGATATTTTTGGTGTTTTCTAAACAGTCATTCTAGAAAAATTCAGTTCTTTTTGAATGCTTTTTAGCACCTTGTTTCGCAATTGAAAGTCAGTTTTGATCCAATAGCATGCAGTTTACCATTCTATAGCATGTGGTTTGCCCTTCAAAGTCAATGCTTTGATACCTCAATTTGCATGCTTTTGCAGTTTTAAAGCATTGCTTTTGCAGGAGCACTGATGCCCTAATGAAACGTAAGTTGTTGAAAAATAAAGATATATAAAATTCGCCTATTTGCGACCAATCACTTGTTTGGTTGCAAAAATGCGAGTATTTGGCATGGTTGTCAAAATCTTTCGTATGCCAAACACCATGTTTTCAACCGTTGAGTTTTCTATTTTCATCTATTCGATTTTCTGTTTCATCCGTTCAGTTTTCTGTTTTCGTCCGTTGAGTTTTCTGTTTATATCCGTTCTGTTTTCTGTTTTAACCAGCTGTTTGATGACGTTTGCCTTCTGCAGCGTCATTTATTTTGTCAATGGCGATATAGGTGCCAGGCTGTGTGATGTTGGTAACAGCAAATCCTCATTGCCTCAACTTCCTTTTGACTTGTTACGATAGGTCATGCCAGAGTGGAGAAAATTGTTTTCTCCGAACTCTCTATCTGAGCAACATTTTTTTGTAAAATGTTTGGCGCATTAGAAAAAACACCGTATCTTTGCATCCGCAATTAAGCCCAGATGGCGGAATAGGTAGACGCGCTGGTCTCAAACACCAGTGGGGCAACCCATCCCGGTTCGAGCCCGGGTCTGGGTACAAAGTAAAAAGCTAAGTAATTGATTATTCAACACTTAGCTTTTTATTGTTTTAGAAATGTTCCCAAATTGTTCCCAACAGTCCTTTGCTAAAAGGTAATTAGTAAGAACAACATTTCTCGCAGTACTTAATTTGTTTGGGAAATTTCTTCTCAATATGCTTGATAATAGCCTCACAAACTTCTTGATAATCCTCGTTTGTTATTGGTTCCTGTTCACTTCGCCAACCTCCATGCGATAAGTCATTTATAAAGGTATATGACTTTTTGTCATTTGGAATGTTTTCCTTTATATATTCAGAGATACTCTCCTCTGATACTTCTATATTTTGAAATTTCGAGAGAGTCTCTATAATATGTCTTATAGAGTTTGCTGTAGTATGGCTGTACAGTTGCCTTTTACGCGCAATCCTGTATACATCAACCAGGTGATTAATATATGGGACGGTAAAATTCTCATTAAAAGCTATTAAATTCCCTCTACTAAGAAGAAGTTTCGTCGCAACAATATTATTTGAACATAATATTCTCATAAAATCATTATTATGAGTAAATATTATAAACTTCTCATATTGAATTCTATTAATTATCTGCCGTAAATCTCGAATAACTCCACATAGCGTATAAACATATGTGAAATCCATACTTGATATTGGATCATCAATAATGAAAAACAATTTATTATAATCTTCCTCTCTTTGAATTCTTAAATGCAAGTCCCCAAGATAATAGGCGAATGCAACTATGTTTTTTTCACCCTCACTGAGTACTCTTTTCACTTGCCCTTCCTCCAAAGACCTTTTCTCAAAAATCAACCTAAATGAATCTTCATCTAAACTATATTTTCCTGCAAAGAAATAATCAAGAACTTTCTTTATCGTTTCATAGACTCTTTTTTTCTTACTTATTTTTTCAGATTCCTCTTTTTTCTGGATTTCAATATTAATTTTTTTATATGCTTCACGCAGAGAGAAGAGAGTGTCTAAATCTTTTGAAGTCTCATCCAGTAACTCATTATAAGCTGATTTGCAAATTTTCCGCCTTATAGATTTACTTTCCTCACCAATTTTGTTTTTGCGGGCGTTTATTTCGCCAATTTTTTTATTATTATCCTTGACAATCTTCTCAAGTTGTGAATAATGCTCAGCAATTTGGGATATAAATTCTGTGCCAAGGTTAACCTTTGCACTTAAATTCTCTATTTTCTTTTTGAGATGCTCACTCAAATTATCTAAATCTTCTTCAAGGAATTTGATTTCTATTTCTTGGAGATTCTCTTTTTCAAAAGATGGAATATATTTCTGCTTATACTCATCAAAGAAATTAATTGCTTTTATCGATTGCACCTGTAAACCCTTCAACCTCTTCTTTTCTTCCTCTATGTTATTTTTATATACTTGAAATTGTTTTATTGCCTTAGCCTCTTCATCTGAAAGATAGTGAGTATATTTGTCTATTAAGGATAAGGATTCCTTTTCAAACTTCTGACCACAAAAAGGGCATACCCCATTCTCTTCCTCCTTGTATCTAAGACCTAATTCTATAAATGCCTGCCTGTTTTTTACTTTTTGCTTAAAATCTTCAGCAAAAGAACTTATAGAGAAGACTTTCCCAAGATTTTCAATCATATTAGTAAGGGTAGGTAGGAAATCGCTTTCAGCTGTGTCTATGGACTTAATATCTATAAGATTATCTGGCGTCGATTTTATTTTGTTATAATCATCTATATTATCGCTGAGATTTTTATCAACTTCTACTTTACTGCATTTCGTTGATGAATCTAAGATTGTATCAATACTTAAATATTGCTTGTATTCTTGAAGCCTTTTTATATCTCTTATAACATTTATATTTTTATCAAGAAAAGTTTTAATTATATCCTGCAACTTCACTCTAAGCTCATTCCCCTTATCATCAATATCTTGTAATCGGGCTTTGTCCGAAGCCAAATCTATGTGAGACTTCCCTAAGATATATCCTTGAATTTCGCTGTCTTTTTCAAACCCCAGAGCTCGTATATTTTCATCAACGTAATCTTGGTTGAATGTATGATAGATATAAGAAGTCTGTGGAATTGTCGGAATCTGTTTTTGTTGTAAAGCTAATGAAAAGTCCTCTTTAACCGTATCATCAGATGCTGTTATTTTAAAAGAGAATAATCCTTTTGTAGAGTTAAACCGCAACAGACTATCAGTTGGGCTATTACCTTTATCGTCTAAATATATAGAAGTGTTGTTCTCCATAAGTCGGAATAGGCGACTTATGAAAGTTTTACCACTTCCATTATTGGCAAATATAGCAGTTTTTAAGCAATTAGCAGAATAAGAATATTGAAGATTTTCTAATGGAGCTATATTTGAGCAAAGTATATCTATTTTTATTTTCTTCGACATAAATTAGGCGGCATTATAAAGTTGCACAAGCAAACTCTTAATTTCTAAAAAGGATAAGGTAGCTGACAAATGGACATCTAAACCTGTATTTATAACAAAGATAAAAGACTCCTTGCGATAATATTTGTCTCCAACTGCATTCAATGAAGATTCTATCGTATTAGCCTTAGCTAAAAGACAAGTAAGTTGATAATCACGATTTATCTCCTGAGTTTTATTATCAGGATGTGCTTTCGTAAAGTGTTGCGTTGCTGTAAGTTTTATCAAATTCTCTAAATAATGAGCCAGTTGCGGAAACTGAGATTTTGGAAAAATATGATGAACTTGTGTGGCTTCTCCATTTCCCCATTGGTCATGAACCTCGCTTTCTACTTGTATTTTCCGCAACAAATTCATAGCTTTTTGAACGTAATAAGCATTGTATGCTTCCTGCTGCTCAACATCTTGTTGCTCTTGTGCCTCCTGTCGAGTAATGGCTTTATCTTTATTCAGGTCTCTCCAATTCTTGCGATTGTACATTAAATCAGAGAATGTAAAGACATATTTCGACATATGTCCTTTTTCGGTTCCGTTAATCTGATTTTCTACAGCATATACATTTAATATCTTACTAAAGATACGATGAACTTCTACTTCTGTATTTATAGCTGTATGCCCAATCACAAAACGGTCATATCTACTTTTTAGCTCTTGGAAGTCTGCATTCGTAGCTTTTCCCTGCAAACATTTATCTTTGAACGCATCAAAATATCGAATGAAATCACTATCCGAAAGAACCTTTTGCAAATAGCAATAGAGAAAATTATATGTATTTCTTTCTCTTTGCGCTATATAGTCAAGAATATCCAGATTAGCAATACGATAATAATTTGTTCCCGATCGCTTTTCTATCTCCAACACATGGGCATAAGCAAGCATTCGGAGAGGCTGTTGTATAAACTTATCATACTCATGACGAGCTTTTGGATTAGTAGGTAATGGCTTATTGAAAATAGCTCTTGCGTTCTTTATGAAGTATTGAGCATCCCAAATATTGGACACTGTAAACTCATTGTCAACATCTATTGTGTTGATGACGCAATCAGCAATGAAGCAAACAACATCAGGAGTGCACTTCTGATCCATAAAACGTGCATCTTGGGATTTACGTACATCTAAGTCAAAGTTACTAAGATACTTTATTATATTTTCTCTCATTTCATCTATCCTTTAAGTTTTCCAAAAAAGAAAACAGAGTTGTTGTCAATATTAAGTGAACGTGTACCTAAATTTCTTGCTATTGCATAGAATTTAGTAAATTTATCTGTAGCATAAAACGACAGGTCTTCTTTTGTTATAACCTCATCATTATTTGCCAAAGTAAGAATTGCAACAGAACCATCAGCAATGCACCCTTTGGGGAGAAAACATGCTCGTGGGTTATATGTCAAATTTGGGAGCAGGACACAATTTGTTTTATTCAGGAACTTGCTAACATCCAGCCCATCTAAATTATCCACATAACTATCATATTCTGGAATATCAATAATTTGGTTATCACCAATATTCCTTGACTTAAGGACTCTAACCTGCCCTTTTTCTTTTGTCAAAGACTTAGTTATAACTCTATCTCTATATGCTTTGAACACATTAAACTCCATTTTATCTGCAACTTTATCAAAATCTTCGTTACGATATATTATCCAATAAGGAAACTTTGTATCCATAAGGTAGGATTGCTGCTGTACTACAACTTTTTCCGTAATGTAAGATTCGACAATAGTTTGAACAGGTTTTCGCTGTGTTTCAACAACAAAGTTTATAGTTTCAATCTTAACATTCTTGAATCCTTTTTCCCCAAAATCAATGATATGAGAAACTCTTTTTTTACTCATTAGTTGACGAGTTTTATTAAACTCAGGAGCATTTATCAAACTTTTAGGTACAATCAATGATACTACATTTCCAATTCTCATAGACTTTTCTATAAAAAAAGAAAATATGTTATTTGTATCAGTATTGTAGGCTTCAGCTTTATAGACAGATAGTAACTCTTTTTCCTTTGTCAGTTTTTTATAAGGAGGATTTCCAACAACTACGTCATACTTCTTCTCAAAACAATAAGTAAGAAAGTCTGCATGAATGTAATTTATGTGTACATTATTAGGAATATTTACATGATTGACTAGAGCCTTAAGTACTTCAAGGCTGTCATTATCAATATCCACAACATCTATGTTTACAGAGGGAACGTCCGCATACTTTTGAATAAGCATGGGAATAAAATTGCCTACACCAACAGAGGGTTCCAAAATATTGATTTCTGTAAGGCCTTTCGCTTCTGGCAAGTTCTCAACTACTGAAAAACAAATGTCCTGTCGAGTATAATATGCTGCGTTATTATTTCTATTAGCATTTGCTAATTCTGCAATTTTTGATAGTTCGCAGAAACGGTATCTTGTAGATTTATTGATAAAATCTATAAGATTTATTTGACTATTAAGATGCTTCCGCTCTATCAAATCCTTAATATCTTGCTCCGTCATATTGATACGACAGGAAACTTTGTATATTTTATGCGCTATCTGTCTAAATATAATAGTAGGAACGGCTTCGCCCAAATTTTGCCTTATATTCATTTCTTCCTTTTTGAGGAAAGCTTCTTTTTCTTTTATTGGCAATTTGTTCAACTCATCAAAAGGAATATCACTCCATTGAAAAGCTGCAGGAACCGACATCATAAGCATCACTTCACGAATACTGAAAACCCGATTATCCACAGGATGAACAGTATTTTGACTTGCCATAATATCATTACGAGTATGAATGCATGGTGCAACTTTATCCCAACATTGACGTGTATATTTGTCCGCATTCTTCTGAGCATTATAAACTATAACCCCATTTTTTATGGTATGGGGTATCTTGGTTATGTCAGTATTGTCAAAAGCAGACTGCCCCTCTTTTATATCGGCAATCCATGCTTCCATTCTTGGAGAATATTTTCTAAAATTGTGATAAATATCATCTTCAGAAATTTCTCCCATAGTTCTTAATGATGGTAAATCACCTATTATCTGTCGCAAAGTTCTCTCAGGCTGCCTGTCAGGAAACACATCATAAGGAGTAATTTCTTTTAAATCTTTTCTTACTCCAATAACCAAAGTTCGTGTCCTGCTAGATGGATTACCATAATCCTTAAAGTTCACAACCTTAAACAGCATATTATACAATCCTCCAAGATTCAACTCTATTGAATTTTTAATAGTCTTATCTTGACCATCAATATCTGTACAAATGGATGTAAGAAATGCGCGGACATTCTCGAATATGAAAAATCTTGGCTGTATTTTGCTAACCATTTTTATAGATTCAACAACCAAAGAATTTCTTTTCAGTTCATTTTTCTTCTTATGATTTGCTACAGACATACCTTGACATGGTGGTGTCGCAATGATTACATCTAAATCTTTTACATTAAAGTTTCGTTTCCACAAATCCAATTCTTCAAAAACTCGACCTTGAGTTTCTTTTTGGGTCATATCCCCACAAATATACCCACTATCGTATGCACATTTTTGATTGAATTTTTGTATTTTTAGCCTACGTTCAAGTAATTCTACAGTAGCAATACAATAGAAATTCTCTTGTTTAAAGCCATAGCATCCTACCCCAGCACTACTGAACAAACTGACATAGGTTTTCAGTCCGTACGGAGAACGACTTTCTGCAACTATAGTGGGTTCCAGATTTGTTGGACTATATTTTCTTTGTAACATCACACTGTACGTTTTAAGTTTTCTTTGACAACAGATAAAACATTTATAGCAACTTGTTTCTCTGGAGCCACAATATCGGAAACTTTGTCAGCAAGCCATAAGATAATCAAGTCTTCTTGCTTGACATGAAATAGCCCTGACAGGATGCACACCTGTTCTCTTTTAGCTTTTCTTTCTCCTTTTTCTATCTTACAATAAGTCGCCGTATCAATATCAAGTGCCGCTGCCAAATGGCGTTGTGGCAGCTTATATTGCATACGTAACTCTTTTATTCGTTCAGAAAATAGCATATTGCTTACTTGTGTCTTGACATTATTTGGCAAAATTACAACTTTTATTTGAATAATCTGTGGTTTTCTTATTTATTTTAAGTCGAGGGCATAAGTTTTACCTCTACGATTCTACTGTCACAATTTTACTCTTGTTATTTCTTTTGCATCAAGCTATCTGCCTTTTGTTTTAATTCCATGTCGTAATCATCGGCTTTTTCCTTGATTAGTTTAATAATCTTTTCATTGCGATGAATGTCAAACACATCGTTAAGCCATAGGATTTCCTTTGGACTACATCCTCTCCAAACTCTGATGATTCGGAATTTCAAGGCATCATCTTCATATTGTTGTTTGCTTTGCCACAAGAAGTAATTGCCGACCAAAGAAACAAAACAAAGGACAGATACTGCTACCATATAAGTAAAGACTTTCGAGGACTTGAGGTCAAAACTGTGCCTGTGAATATGTTCCTGTGGTATTGGATGCTCTTTACTCTCCTGCCATTCGTTCAGCATAGTCAAGACACTTGCCACCAATTTGTCCATGGATTTAGCTTCCTCATCCTTAATGCGCACTTGCACATTTATATACTTATTGAGAACGGCTTTTGTCCGCTGTTCATACTGATTGAGCAATTCCTGTTCCTTCTGCTCATCAATTTGTGCTGGTGTAGATTGAACAGGGAGGGAAACAGAACCATTCTCCTTTTCTTTCAACTCCTTTAGCTCCCTGTAAATTGTCTCCAGCTTATTTTTAATTTCCTCAAAGAGGACAAATGTATTATTGTCAGCCATAGTTATAAATGTATTTTACGTTTTTTCTTTTTCTTCTTTTTGTCAAGAGTGTTGTAAACTTCCGCAGGAACAGTACCATGAGTTTGGAACAATCCCAATCCTCCTTCTATGAGGTTGTTGGTAATTTCGCTCGTAACACTTGCAACATTAGATATAAGATTTATCGTTCCTTGCATCTGCTGTTCGTGTTCCCTGTTATTCTGTTGCAGGGCAAAGTCTATTTTAGAATAGCTGAAATTCCTATCCACCTTAGAGCCATTGAAATGATAGCCATTCTTTTCAAAGATAATTCCCTGCACCTCCTGTGAGTTGCCTTTGTACTTGAAGCGGACATCAATATCTTGCTTTTCCAAATGACTAAGGAGAGTTGTCCAATCCCTGCACCGTGCAATTTCTGCTTTCAATGCCTGATAGATTTCATATTTTGTCTTGTCAGGTTCTTTCAGGCGGTATTCCTTGACATTCTCCTTGCCATCGGCGAAATACAAACCATATTTGGCGGTCAGTTCCTTGCAGATCTTTTCACTTCTGAACCTGTCGTTACGGTCAGAAATGGTCTTTCCGTTATTATCTATTCGGTTGAAAGCTATATGCACATGAGGGTGCTCTTTGTCAAAGTGGCGACCGATAATGTACTGTGTATCTTTTATCCCCATCTTCTCCATATACTCACGAGCCATTTGTGCCATGAACTTGTTACTTAATTTGGAAGAATCCTGTACAGAGAAACTTAGGGAAATATGCCCTACAACCTTACCCACTCGCGGATTAAGTTCTGTTTGGTCGATGAAACTTTGGGCAATATGACTAATACTGTCTGTCCGCACTCCGGAACTGTCTATAAGCTCCGTTCCTTTCTTCGGATCAAGGATGTAATAGATTACACCCTTGAAGCCCGAACCTTTCATTATCTTTGCAATCATCTTCGTATCAGATTTAGGATTTCATCAATCTTGCTAATGATGATTTTATGGAAAGGAGCAA
>CAKOVA010000006.1 GCA_934120735.1 uncultured Prevotella sp. | reverse complement strand
GGTCAGATTAAGACTGGTTCTATGAGCCGTACCGACCGTATTGCGAAGTACAACCAGCTCATCCGCATCGAGGAAGAACTTTGCTGCTCGGCTAAATATGGCTACTGCAAATTGAAGTAAATCTGATAGATTACTTATATCATCATAAAATGGGATGCGCTGAATGGTGCATCCCATTTTTTTATGTTTGCATACCGATTGAAAGACCGTTCTATTCAACGACAGTTGACCAAACATAGGGGCGTGACTCATCACGCCGCTACATAAGGATAGAATCTGAAAACAGGCTCTAAAAGAATACTGGTATACATGCAAAACGAGAGATACTCGTTATGAGTACCTCTCGTTGAAGTTTTTCTTATGTCAGTCGCACGGCTCTATCATTTAAGGACAATATTGTTTAACAACGAATGAAACAAATGAAGCGAATCAACTAAACAAGACAATGAACGCAAGCGTTCTGCCAATGAAACAAATCTGCCGACATGGACATATTGCGTGTCTTTATCAAATTCGTTTCATTCGTTGAACGCCTGCGTTCATTGATTCCGACTATCAGATTCGTTTCATTCGTTCTATTCGTTGTTGATACTAAAGAACATGATTGTTTTAGACAACAGACGACCTTTTAAATGAAAGAACCGTGTGTCTGTCGACTTACAGATTGTCTGGTTCAATCTGGAAGTAGCTCTGTGGATGATCGCATACTGGACATACCTCAGGAGCCTTCTTACCGATAACGATGTGTCCGCAGTTGCGGCACTGCCATACGCAGCTGCCATCGCGTGAGAAGACAATCTCGTCTTCGATGTTCTTCAACATCTTGCGATAACGCTCTTCGTGGTGCTTCTCAACGGCGCCAACAGCACGGAACTTCACTGCAATCTCTGGAAATCCCTCTTCCATGGCTACCTTCGCCATGTTGGCATACATGTCTGTCCACTCATAGTTTTCACCGTCGGCAGCCTCTTTGATGTTGTCTGTTGTGGTAGGGATATCACCACCGTGCAAGTACTTGTACCACATTTTAGCGTGTTCTTTTTCGTTGCGTGCTGTTTCTTCAAAGATAGCAGCCAACTGCTCATAGCCTTCCTTCTTAGCCTTAGAAGCAAAATACAAATACTTGGTGTGCGCCTGACTCTCGCCTGCGAATGCAGCCTTGAGGTTCTCTTCAGTCTTTGTACCTTTAATTGCTTTTGCATCAAAAGCCTTAAACTTCTCTGTTTTAGCGTGACATACTGGGCACTCTTTTGGTGCTTCTTCTCCTTCGTATGTGTATCCACATACGGTACAAATAAATTTCTTCTTCATAATGTTCTTGATAAAAATGTTTATATGAGCTAATCTTGTTACAAAGATACAACTTTATTTGTTGAAGTCAAATATATTTGTATTTTTTTCAGTTTTTAGTCACAACTCTTTCATTTAATAATAACCTTAGCTGCTATAAATCATTAATCCTTTGGTTACTTCTCTCTCAAGTTTACCAATTAAATGAATATAACATCTTGCGTACCAACAGAAACGCATCGTGACATCTCATCCTTTAACAACGAAAGAAGCGAAAGAATCTAAAAGAATATTGTCGCAAAAGACATTTCACGAAAGAACGTCCCGTTCTACCTAAAAAAAACGAAAAACAGTGTTGCAGCCTCTCTCATTTGACGAGTAAGCGGAGAGGCTCCAGCGCATTGATTTTCGTTCTTTTCGTCAGAACGTTTACGTTCTTTGGTTTCTTCATATCACTCGCAAATTTTCGTGTTTTCTGTTTATTTCGTTGTTGATTTCTTCTATGCTGTACACAACAACAAAATATATCATTTTTAAATGAAAGAGCCGAGGTTTTTAGCATATCGAGGAACGTGATGTATCAAACCGCTACGACATTCATCACTACGCAGCGGTTGAACGTGTTAGAATTCATCCGCACGAACTGTTCGCTATTTTTACCAAATAATGGCCTAAAAACGGCCTATAAAAACTTTCAATATAGAAAAAATTAATAGGCAGGAAGGATGCAAAACAAGAGATGAATGAACGAGAATTTTCAACACTCAACGTAAAAGCTATGTGATGAGTGCGCTAAAAACAACACTTTGGGCTCCTATCTGTAAGCTATTGAACGCTTAAAGCATGGAGATTGCCCTTCAATAACAATGCTTTTAAGCCGAAATAAAGGAAAAAGAACGGCTTGAGAAAGCTCCATTCATCGCAACAACCTATACCACAACACATTACAAACAATGCTCATATTTGGCGTATTTGCAAGCAGCAGCAAGGTTGGTGGATTACAAGCCAAGGATAAGAGCGATGCCTGTCATGAAAATTCAGCATTATGACGGTCTGACAGACACCGCAGAAAGAGCAGAGATTAGTCGCCCCTAAGGATTTTAATTGCCTTATTTCTTTTGAGCTAACTTGTTCTGAGAGCTTTTCTTTTGCCGCACCTTAAACCGGTCGAAACCCTCGCCATAAACTCCAATTACGGCACTTTGCGAGACAAAGGCAGCTGGATCGATCTCGTTGATCAAATCAAAAATCCTTCCCGACTCGCTCTTTTTAGCCAACACGAACAACATCTTCATCTCGCGACCCGAATAAAATCCAGATGCATTGATTACCGTACAACCTCGATGAGGATTCTCGTTAATCTGGCGTCCAATCTCCTCGTACCGGTCAGAAATAATAAAAAACTGCACCGAACGACGCATGGAATTGACCACCTGATCGACACAAAACGAAGTGATGAACAGCACCACATAGCCATAAATCACCTTCTCCCAATCGTGCAGAGCCAGGTAGCTGGACGAAATAATCACCAAGTCACAAATTAAGATGACCCTTCCCAGCGAAATGTCACGATACTTGTTGACGATGGCTGCCACGATATCGGTACCGCCCGTACTGCCATTGGCCGACAAACCCAGTCCGACACCCGTTCCACAAAAGGCCGCACCGATGACACTCGCCATGAAAGGCTGGTCGCTCAACAGTCTGACATCCAGCATGTAGGTTTGTGCCAGCGACGTCAACGTGGTGAGAATGATGATGCCAAAAATGGTTTTGATGCAGAAACGAAGCCCCAACAAGCGCAGGGCAAACGCAATCAACACAGCGTTGATGAAGAAGTAAGAATACTGAACCGGGATGCCCAGTCCCCAATACAACACAGACGAAATGCCCGGAACGCCACCCGTGGTGATGTTATTGGGCAACAGAAAGACCGTCCAACCAATGCAATAAAAAAGCATGGCGATGGTGATAAAGAAATAGTCTTTCAACTCTTTGGCACTGAAAGCGTGCTCTAAGCCTTTGATTTTCATATCAACACATTCATATAATAATCATTACAGGCAAATGCCTTGCCGCATGGAACACTCTTTCATCCCTGATCTGTCCCCTACAAAAACATGGGTATGCACTTGCTTTTGCAAAGATAGAAGAAGAAAATAGAATGACAAAGCATTCGATGAATAAAATAATAAAAATGATGAACACAACAAGATGATGATCAAAAAACAAGAAAATACTATGAATATTGTATGATTAGGGCAAAAGAAGTCAAAGGCCTGACAACGACTTACTTAGGCGTAAGTATTTACAAGCCTTTGCTCACTTTACATTATAATCAATTGAAATCCTTGCGTCTGCCGCAGGTTGTAACGGCACAGGCGCAGCTAATACCTGAACGAACTGCCGCCTAAGAACTCACGGACGAGGCTGGTTGGCGGCAAGGCGCGGCTGGGTATGGGGGTGATGTAGCTCAAAAACTTACGCAAGCGATAAGCTTCCGAATACTCCACGCAGTTTTCCGGCACCTGTTCGAGCAAGGGAGCGGCCTGTTCCTGGATGACGGCCAACTCGTAAAGCATGGCGGTGTTGAACATCACATCGGCGTTTTCTTGGTAGGGAAACACCCATTTTGTCTCGCCGGCCCGCACACTCGGCCAGCGTCTAATGGTCTCCTGCGCACTCACACCTCGATATTTATGGTCGCGAATGATGCGCCTCAGCAATCGGTTGTCAGTGGTAGGAATGTAGTTGTGGTCATCCAACAGGATGCTGGTGAGTGCCGATATGTACACATGAAACTTCTGTTGTTTAGGGATTTGCGCCGTCAGTTCGGGGTTCAGGGCGTGAATACCTTCCACCAGCAACACCTGCCGGTCGGCCAAGCGAAGCCGTTTACCGCTCATTCCACTCCGCCCTGACAGGAAATCATACTTGGGTAGCTCAACCTCTTCACCTCGGAATAATGCGCTGAGCTGTAAGTTGATGAGGTTGATGTCTAAGGCGTGAATGCTTTCGTAGTCCCAATCGCCCGAAGCGTCTTTTGGCGTTTTTTCGCGATCTACAAAGTAGTCGTCCAACGATATCTGTACGGGACGAATGCCGTTGGCCAGCAATTGGATGCTCAGTCGCTTGCAGAAGGTAGTCTTACCTGATGAGGACGGCCCTGCTATGAGCACAACTCTCACCTCCGGATGCGTGGTGACCTGGTCGGCAATCTGCGATATTTTCTTCTCTTGCAGGGCTTCGCTCACATTAATAAGATTGGTGGCATGCCCCGCTTTCACGGCCTCGTTGAAGTCACCTATGGTGCTCATGCCCAGAATGTGCTGCCAACGATGCTGCTCCAGAAACACCTCGAACATCTTGTCTTGCTTGACGAGCGCGCCAAGTTGTGAGGGGTCATGCTTCGAGGGAATGCGCAGCAGCAAGCCTTCGAAATACCTTTCCAGTCCGAACAGGTAAATGTCCGACGTGTTGGTGAGCAACGAACCGTAGTAATAATCCACATAATCGTCGATGCGGTGGTACACTGTGTAGAGCGAGCCCACGCTTCTGAGCAGTTTTACCTTGGCCTCATCACCCTTCTGCTCAAACATGCGGATGGCCTCTTCGGTACGCACTTCGAAACGTTCGATAGGAATTTTCTCGTCAATGATTTGCTGCATGCGTTCGCGAATGCGCGTTGCATCCTCATCAGTCACCTCGTGTCCGATGTGCAGGTTGATGTAATAGCCATTGGAAACAGGAATGTCGATCACCACGTTCGACCCCGCATAAAGGTCGTGAACAGCCTTGCACAGAATGAAGAACAGCGTTCGGGTGTAGTTTCTTGATGCCGAAGCGTCGTGCATGTCCAAGAACTCTACATCTTTGTTGTGGTACAGGTGATAGTTCATTCCCACGACCTTGTTATTCACTCGCGCACAGATGGGCCCATAAGGCATTTTCAAATTAAATTGCTTAAATACGTCAGAAAGTGTGCTTCCGATAGCGACGTCTTGAGTTTTTTTGTTATTTTTGCAACATATTTGCAATACTTGTTTCATCAGCCTCGTTCGTTTTGGTTATTAAAATGTTACGGAGCGTAAAGATAACGAATTTCTACTGAAGCGCAAAACTTATATCGCATAACAATTCAATTATTATGACAACGAGTGATTATTTAGCGATTTTATTCAAGATCATCGGCTCATTGGCTCTGCTGATTTATGGTATGAAAGTAATGAGCGAAGCTCTTCAAAAGATGGCAGGCTCACAGTTACGCCACATTTTGAGTGCAATGACCACCAATCGGTTCACCGGCATGCTCACCGGTACGTTCATCACCTGTGCCGTACAGTCATCTTCAGCCACCACGGTGATGACCGTGTCGTTTGTCAACGCGGGACTGTTGACCCTCGCTCAGGCCATATCGGTGATTATGGGTGCGAACATTGGAACCACACTCACGGCGTGGATTATGTCTTTAGGCTATTCGGTCGACCTGACCAGCTTTGTCTTTCCGGCATTCCTGGTGGGTATCATACTCATCTACAGCCGCAAGATGCGATATATAGGCGATTTTCTCTTTGGCATCTCCTTCATGTTCTTCAGTTTAGTTTTACTCAATACGTCGGGCAAAGAGCTGCAACTGGAGAGCAATCCGCAAATCATTGAGTTTTTCAAGTCGTTCGACGTAGACAGCTATCTCACCATCCTCTCCTTCCTACTCATAGGCACCGTCATCACTTGTATCGTTCAGTCGTCGGCCGCCGTGATGGCCATCACCATCCTGTTATGCTCTTCCGGCGTGCTTCCCATCTATCTGGGTATCGCCCTTGTCATGGGTGAGAACATCGGAACCACAGCCACGGCCAACCTTGCAGCCTTAGGTGCCAACACGCAAGCACGGCGAACCGCCTTGGCTCATCTGGTGTTTAACGTCATCGGAGTGATTTGGGTGTTGTGCGTGTTCTATCCGTTTGTCAATGCAGTGTGCGGCTTAGTACACTACGATCCAACGGGACACAACCTGACACAGGAGCAACTGGCCGTAAAACTGCCTATCGTTTTGGCGGCCTTCCACTCGTCTTTCAACATCATGAATACAGCGGTATTAATATGGTTTATCCCTCAGATAGAGCGGTTGGTGTGCATGCTCATCAAGCCAAGGCACAGCGAAGACGAGGAAGACTTCCGTCTGCAATTCATCCAAGCGGGCATTATGAAGACGCCAGAGCTTTCGGTTTTGGAGGCACATAAGGAGATACAGTCGTTCGCCGGACGCATGCAGCGCATGTTCGGGATGGTGGGCGACCTGCTTAGCGAAAAGGACGAAAGCAAGTTTACCAAAATATTCGACCGGATAGAGAAATACGAAGGCATCAGCGACAATATGGAAATAGAGATTGCCAACTACCTGAATCAGGTGGGTTCGGCGCACCTCAGCGATGACACAAAGCTGAAGATACGGTCGATGTTGCGAGAGATTACCGAGATAGAGAGCATCGGAGACAGCTGTTACAACATTGCTCGTGCCTTGAAACGCAAGCGCAGTGGCAAGGAAGAGTTCCCTGAAAAACTGTACGAACAGTTGCACCAGATGTTCGAACTCACCGACGATGCCCTCACACAGATGAACGTCATCCTCTCTGGACGTAAGGCTAATCTGGATGCCGGTCTATCTTTTAACATCGAGAACGAAATCAACAGCTATCGAAATCAACTCAAGACAACCAACATCACCGATATCAATGCGCATCTATATACCTATGCCATTGGTACCATCTACATGGATATCATTCAAGAATGTGAAAAACTGGGCGACTATGTGGTGAATGTTGTTGAGGCTCGTATGGGTGTTCGGCAGCACAATGGATGATCAGCTTATGGAGATTCTGCATACCCCACCCAATAAGGTTTTAGCTTACATGCAGGTTTTCCATTAACTGTTTGGCGCTTACCTCACACAAACGGCATGCCCTGAGGGCCATACCGTTCACGACAAACGATGAACTTGGCCATCAGGTTAGCTACGGGATTGTTGCATAGGGGTGGCATCAATCTTTAATTTCGCCCATCTGCTTCCATATTTCCAAGAAGCGTTGGTGGTTTACTTTCTTATCGTAAATCACCTTTATGCCAGCGTCTTTGAGCCTATCGTAGGCCTCATCGCTTATCACATCAGCGTAGATTTCGGTCACACCGCCATCTACCATGGCCTTAGCGGCAGTCTTACCCACTGCCTTGACGGCTACTTTCGACTTAAAAAGCGATTCGGGTTCATCGCTCAGCAGGTTGTAGAGCATTCGCACTCCCCTACCTTCAAACGTGCGAATGTTTCCTTCGTGCAGCAGCACCAATGAGCAGTGCTCTATATGCAGCTTATCAATTAGTTCGTTCATCATAAGCATTCCTCCATAGATTAATTGGTTTTATATATGTACAAGCTAACAGCTATGCGCAAACATCATCATGGGTTGACACGGCTATAACTTTCTTTATCGGTCAGCCCCCAAAGTCTTCATGAGTTCTTTCATCCCCTCACTGGCGCCTTTCTGTATGTGCTTGAGATGACGAATGCCACTGGTTTGCACCGATTCGGGGTCAATGAGATAGACGGGGCAATCGGGTTTGGTATATCGAACCAATCCCGCAGCGGGATAAACATTGAGCGACGTTCCGATGATGACAAAGATATCAGCTTCACGAGCGTATTCGGCTGCGACGGAAATCATGGGCACACTTTCGCCGAAGAATACGATGAACGGGCGCAAAAGCGACCCATCATCAGCCTTGGTCCCAGGCTCTACGGTACAATTCTCTTGGGGTAATTCGCGTATGTAGGCCTCATTGTAAGGATCACGACTGGAACATACCTTGGCCAGTTCGCCATGTAGATGGATTACTCTCGACGAACCAGCCCGCTCATGCAGATTGTCAACATTCTGAGTGATAACGGTTACATCGTACGCCTGTTCGAGTTGCTGAATCAATCGGTGACCTTCATTGGGCTTCGCCGCATAGAGTTTCTTTCGAAGCATGTTGTAAAAGTTGGTCACAAGCGTTGAATCGGCTACCCAACCCTCATGTGTCGCCACCTGCTCTACTGGATAGTTTTCCCACAATCCGTCACTTCCTCTAAAGGTTTTGAATCCACTTTCTACCGACATACCGGCACCTGTCAGAAATACAATCTTCTTCATGATCTTATCATTTCTTAATCCCATGCCTATCAATGGATAGACTTCGCTTTTACACTAATATTCTACAAAAATAGTATTTTTTTGAGAAATAACTCGAAGCTATGATAGTTTTTTGCTATCTTTGCCCTTGTTAAAAAGCAAAACTTATCAATATAGATTATTTAAAATGGACAAAGTAAGCTACGCTTTGGGGCTTGGCATTGGTCAACAATTGTCTGATATGGGCGCCCAGAGTTTGAATATCGATGATTTTTCACAAGCAATCAAAGACGTAATCGCTGGCGCAAAGCCAAAAATAGACACTCAAGAAGCGCAAACATTGGTGCAGAATTTCTTCCAAGAACAAGAGAAGAAGCAACGCGCAGCTGCCGAAGAGAAAGGCAAAGTGGTCAAGGAGGCTGGTGAAACCTACCTGGCTGAGAATGCAAAGAAGGAAGGTGTGGTGACGCTTCCCAGCGGTTTGCAATACATAGTGCTGAAAGAAGGCAACGGTAAGAAGCCGAAAGCGACCGATCAGGTGACATGCCATTACGAAGGAATGCTGCATGATGGTACGCTCTTTGACAGCAGTATTCAACGTGGCGAGCCTGCAACATTCGCCTTAAACCAAGTCATCGCCGGTTGGACCGAAGGCCTTCAACTGATGCAGGAAGGTGCCAAGTATCGCTTTTTCATCCCTTATCACCTCGGATATGGTGAGCGGGGAGCTGGCAATGCCATACCCCCATTCTCGGCATTGGTATTCGATGTAGAGCTTATAAAAGTAATTTAATAACAACAAATAACAATGAAAAAACTTACATTCGTAGCCGCAATGGCTATCGCTGCTGCAACATTTACTGGTTGCGGCAACTCAACACCCAAGGCAAACCTCAAGACAGACGTGGATACATTGAGCTATGCCATCGGATTGGCACAGACTCAAGGACTCAAAGAGTATCTCATTGGCCGCATGAACATCGACACAACCTACATGGATCAGTTCATCAAGGGATTGAACGAAGGTGCTAATGCCGGAGATGACAAAGGCCGTGCCGCTTACTATGCAGGCATCCAGATTGGTCAACAAATCAGCAATCAGATGATTACCGGTATCAACCAAGAGGTATTTGGCAGCGATTCAACCAAGACCATCTCACTGAAGAACTTCATGGCAGGCTTCATCACTGGTACAACGGGCAAGAAAGGCCTCATGACCATCGAAGAGGCTGGACAGGTAGCTCAAACCAAGATGAGCGAAATCAGAGCCAAAGTCATGGAAAAGGAATATGGCCCCAACAAGGCAGCTGGTGAGAAATTCCTCGCTGAGAACAAGAAGAAAGATGGCGTGAAGACATTGCCAAGCGGTGTACAATACAAGGTTATCAAGGTTGGTAACGGTGCCATGCCGGCAGATACATCCATGGTGAAGGTTCATTATGAAGGCAAGACCCTCGATGGTAAGGTGTTTGACAGCTCTTATAAGAATGGACAGCCTGTTTCCTTGCGTGCCAATCAGGTCATTAAAGGATGGACAGAAGCTCTCGTTCACATGCCTGTAGGCTCTGTATGGGAAGTGTATATTCCACAAGAGTTGGCCTACGGCGAGCGTGAACAAGGTCAGATTAAGCCTTTCTCCGCCTTGATTTTCAAGATTGAATTAATCAGCATCGAGAAGTAAACTGCTGACTACCATATATAATAAACAAACGAAGACTTGCCTTGTATTTGATTGTTTTTGTGGCATTGTACCGCAAGAATCAACCATACAAGGTGAGTTTTTCTTTTGAATAAGATGTTGATGATGAAAAAGATTTTGTTACTTTCAGTGCTGTTCTTATCAGTTGCATCGGTCAGCATGGCCGCATTAGGCAAAGAGAAGGACAAGAAGCAGAAGGCTCAGACAGCTGTTAAGCCACTGCTTACACCGCAAGATTCGCTCAGTTACGCAGCAGGATTGGCCGCAACCAATGGTTTGATGCCTTTCTTGCAGCAGGAATACGAGATGGATCCGGCGCAAATTGCCGAATTTGTCGCAGGCTTTCAGGAGGCATTAAAGCAGATTGATTCGCCTCAATTCAAGGCTCGTCATGCGGGTGCTGCCATCGCCAGGATGGTGAAAAACCGTATTTTGCCGCAGACCACCAACGACTTCAAGGGAACACCCAACGCTATTGATGCCGAAATCTTCAACCGGGGCTTCCTCGCCGGCGTACAGAATGACACGACTGTTTATTCTGTTGAAAAGGCGAGTGAACTGTTTCAAGAGCGCAGAACCCAAGTGAAGAAAGAGAAAGAGTCGGCGTACATCGCAGCCAACACAGCCTGGTTGAAGCAAAATGCCACACAGCCAGGTGTGAAAACAACTGCCAGCGGCCTGCAATACAAGGTGATTACCGAAGGAAAAGGCGAGATTCCACAAAAGGAAGACAAGGTAACTGTGAAATATGAAGGCAAGACCATCGACGGAAACGTGTTCGACAGTTCGTACAAGCGCAATCCGCAAACCACCTCATTCCGCTGCAATCAGGTCATTAAGGGATGGACAGAAGCCCTCACCATGATGCCGGTAGGTAGCAAATGGGAAATCTACATCCCGCAAGAACTGGCCTACGGAGAGCGTCAGGCCGGACAAATTCAACCCTATTCTACCCTGATTTTCACCGTTGAACTAATCAGTATCGAGAAAGCACCAGCTGCCTCGAAGAAATAAACACAAAGGGAAGGCACACTGTCATCGACCTTACACCTAAGCCATCTGGCCATCGATATAGTGCCACCCTTACACACATCAATCATCACCATACAGACCTGACTGGGCGAGAGCACACCTCTTTCTCTGTCAGGTCTATTTTTGTTGGGGCAAATACAAGCAAGATACCACTCGGCAAGATATCTGTCAAATAGGTACAATTTATCGCATTTTTATTCACATTTTGTTGCTTATATCAGTAATATTACCTAATTTTGCTATCAAAATAACAATATAACACAGAAATCTATGGCAAAAGACACAGACAAGATCGACAAGTTGGACAGGAAAATCTTAAGTATTTTATCAACTAACGCACGTATTCCCTTCAAAGATGTAGCCACACAATGCGGCGTTTCGCGTGCTGCCATCCATCAACGCGTACAGCATCTGATGGAAAAGGGCATCATCACGGGCAGCGGATTCTATATTAATCCGAAAAGCCTGGGCTATTCTACCTGCACATACGTAGGTCTAAACCTCGAACGCGGCAGCATGTACAAGAAGGTTGTCGCCGAACTTCAGGAGATTCCAGAAATCATTGAGTGCCATTTCACCACTGGTCCTTACACCATGATGATCAAGCTTTACGCACGCGACAACGAACAACTCATGGACTTGCTCAACAACCGTATGCAAACCATTCCAGGCGTTGTCAGCACCGAAACCTTGATTTCGCTTGAGCAGAGCATCAAACGTGAAATACCTGCAAATGTAGACGAGGAATGAAACAGTTTGACCTCAACTCCCACCTCAACCAAATTCACTCCTCCTACCCTGCCGCCCATCACCGTCCCTTGATAGGCATTACCACCAACTATGTAGATGGCGACGCCACATTGCGCGATCGTTACTACAAGCAAGTGGTCGATGCCGGAGGCACACCCATGCTCATACCACCCGTCAGCGACCCAGAGGTGATCATCAATACCCTGGAAAACATTGACGGACTGCTGCTCACCGGCGGAGGAGACTACAATCCCTTGTGGGCTGGAGAGGAACCTCAAAGAGAACTACATGGCATCAATGCCACGCGCGACTTGCCCGAACTGCTCATCACACGTCTGGCTTTTAACCGGCAAATCCCCATGTTTGGCATTTGCAGGGGCATGCAGACATTGGCCATGGCCTTGGGCGGACGGGTGGCACAAGACATCAACGCCACCCTCAAGCATTCGCAAGAAGCCGACAAAAGTGAACCCACACACAGCGTCATCCTCTCACCCGAGAGTATGATACGCGACATTTACGGCTCTCAACAAATATTCGTCAACTCGTTCCACCATCAAGCTGTCAGTGACACCGGCCCGCACTTCCAGGCAACAGCCAGCTCGCCGGATGGCATCATCGAGGCCATGGAGAGCACGGAACACAAGCCAATCTTAGGCGCGCAGTGGCATCCAGAGTGGTTAGGTGATGAGGGACAAAAGCTATTTCAATGGCTTGTCAACCGTGCCAGCGAGTTTTCAATGGCCAAATCGCTACACCACCGCCACCTTATTCTTGACACCCATTGCGACACACCGATGTTCTTTCCACAAGGAATTCATTTCGAACAGCGCGACAGTCGCATCCTCGTCGACCTGCACAAGATGACCGAAGGGCGACAAGACGCGGTCATCATGGTGGCCTACCTGCCCCAAAACAAGCCAGACGAAGCGTTTACAGACATCGCACCCTTCCCCGTTGAAGGACCAAAAGCCTACGCCGACCTTATTTTCGACAAGATAGAAGACATCGTGCAGGCCAACCATTCTTACCTTGCCTTGGCGCGCAATCCCGAACAACTGTATCAGAACAAGCAGCAAGGCAAAAAGAGTATCGTACTTGGCATTGAGAACGGATTGGCCCTTGAGGACGACATTCACAACGTGCAGCATTTCGCCAACCGCGGCGTTACCTACATCACGCTCTGCCACAACGGCGACAACGCCATCTGCGACAGCGCGCGCAGAAGCCAGAACACCCATCACGGCGTGTCCCAATTTGGCGAGAAGGTCATCAAAGAGATGAACGATTGCGGCGTGATGGTCGACCTCTCGCACGGAGGCGAACAAAGTTTTTACGACGCATTGGACATCAGTAGGGTTCCCATCGTATGCAGCCACAGCAACTGCAAGGCACTCTGCGACGTGCCACGCAACCTCACCGATGAGCAACTTCGCGCCTTAGCTAAGGCTGGAGGCGTGGCTCACACCACGTTCTACCATGGCTTTTTACGGGCAGACGGTGCAACAGCCAGCATCATCGACGGTATCAACCACCTCGAACACGCCATCCAAATCATGGGCATCGACCATGTTGGCATCGGAACCGACTTTGATGGCGACGGCGGTGTGCCAGGCATGGCCAATTCGTCCGAACTCATCAACTTCACCATCCAGCTGCTTCGTCGCCGATACAGCGAAGAAGACATCGCCAAGATATGGGGCGGCAACTGGCTCAGGGTGATGCGCCAGGCACAAGAGGCCAAGGTGAAATAACAAACTAAAGGCTGGTTCTATAAATTACCACCGCATATAGTCATTAAATTTTTATGAAATACGTTTTGTTATCTTTTGGCTTCTTTTTGGTTCAAAATGTAAGTTCGTTCAGTCGTGTAGCTCGCTACACTCCTTCACTCTCTTGCATTTTGACCTCAAAAATAAGCTCAAAATCTAACAAAGCTAATTTATAGAACCAGCCTACACATTCACATTCTTATCGACAAGCAAACAAACCAATGAAGAAAAAACAAATCATCATGGTGACAATAATGGGTATCGTTCTGGCCGGAGCTGTGGCTTTGGGCTGGCAAGCCACGAAAGGAGCCTCGGCAGAAACGGGCAACGAGGATGAAACAGCCTTGGCACAGCAACCGGTGGGACCAGCATTCAACGCCGACTCGGCTTACGCTTTCATCCAAGCGCAATGCGACTTTGGCCCGCGTACCATGAATAGCGAGGCGCACGAGCAATGTGCCAATTGGATTATCCGTAAATTCCAACAGTTTGGATGCAATGTCACCACACAAAAAACGGATGTGAAAGGCTATGACGGCACCAAGCTACATACCACCAACATCATGGCCAAATACAAACCAGAGGCCACCAAACGTATCTTGCTCTGCGCCCATTGGGACAGTCGTCCGTGGGCCGACAACGACCCAGACAGCACCAATTGGCGCAAACCAGTGATGGCTGCCAACGATGGTGCCAGTGGAATTGCCGTGATGTTGGAGCTTGCTCGGCTGCTTCAAAACGACTCCACCCTGACCTATGGCATCGACTTCGTATGCTTTGATGCCGAAGATTGGGGCACGCCACAATGGGAACATCAGTCAGGTGGCGAAGACTCGTGGGCCTTGGGCGCACATTATTGGGCGAAAAACGCATCGCACCACAATCGACCCGAATATGGCATATTGTTGGATATGGTAGGCGGACAAGGGGCTAAATTCTATCAAGAGTTGGCCTCCAAGCAATATGCACCCAACATCGTGGAGAAGGTTTGGGCGGCAGCCGAAGCGGCAGGCTATGGCAGTTACTTCCCCAGACAGGACGGAGGCTATATCACCGACGACCACATTCCCGTGAACGAGCACGCCAAAATACCAACCATCGACATTATTCCCTTTTACCCCGACTGCCCACAAAGCAACTTCGGCCCCACCTGGCACACCATTCACGACACGATGGAGCACATCGACAAGAACACGCTCAAGGCCGTTGGACAGACCGTAGTGCAGGTGCTGTTCAGCGAAGAATGAGTGTAGACAAATTCCATAACATTCTTGCGCTTGATTAAAAGCATTGACTTTGCCTACCAAAAGCACTGAGTTTGATAAGGAAAAGCATTGAGTTTGGTGTCCAAACTCAATGACTTTGAAAGCGAAGTAGTAAGGTATTGGAATTCAGTTGTTTACACACAAAAATCAGAGTTGTCCGGCTTCTACCTGTAACACCACGCGTTCGGTGAGTCGGTCAACACCCTCGGCATCATATTTTTTCATCAAACTGGCACCGAAGGCCCAGGCGAAAGCTTGCCAAAATCCAGCTCGTATTGGCCCCATGAAAGCCTGTATGAGCTGATATGAGGACGAATCGCACTCGCGATACACCAGTTTGATGAGCAGCTTTCCTTGCTGGTAATTCAGTTTTTTCATACGAGGCGTGTACTCATCGCGTATGCCCTTCTCCACCAATTTCATGTGTTCGTCACGCGCTTGCTTGTTGGGCAGCGTCTGTAAGTAGTCGCCAGTCTCGATGATAATGCGGTTCACCTCTTTGGCTATGGGCAACACCAGCTTCACATTGCGCACCAATCGGTTGTAAACCGCGCGCTGACGGGCACTCTTGAACACCGGTTCTGGGTAAACGTAGACGTTACCAAACTCCATGTAAGGGATGGAATCTTTGCCATGCAGCACCTTACCCACCTTCACCATCGGTTCGAAAGTAGGACTGTCCATGTCAACCTGTCGCTCTTCCGGCGGGGTTGGCTGGGTGCGATTGTTGTTCTGCGCATGCGCTTGCAAACCCGCAAACAGCATGAAGGGCAGAACAATATAGACCAATTTTCTCATCATTTGCTGGACAAAAGTAGCGATAATTTCGCAGGGTGGAAAGAAACTCTTGCAATTATTTTGTTGTGTCAATAATATTTATCACCTTTGCATATTGACTAATCTAAACAATATAAAATGGAATCAGAAGGTTTACGGGTTAAAGAACTCGAACATGTAGTCATTCGGTTTTCCGGTGATTCGGGAGACGGAATGCAGCTTGCAGGGAACATCTTCTCTACTATTTCAGCCACGGTAGGTAATGACATATCTACCTTTCCTGATTATCCGGCAGACATTCGTGCTCCGCAAGGTTCACTGACAGGCGTCAGTGGTTATCAAGTACACATTGGTGAATCGCGCGTTTACACACCTGGTGACCAGTGTGACGTGTTGGTTGCCATGAATGCGGCAGCCTTGAAAACACAGTTAAAATTTGCCAAGCCTACGGCGACCATCATCGTCGACACCGACAATTGCAAGGCAGCCGATTTGCAGAAGGCCGAAATTACCAGCGAGGATTACCTGGGTGAGTTGGGTATTGATCCCGACCGTGTGGTGGAATGTCCTATTACCACACTGGTCAAGGAGTGTCTGAAGGACTCGGGCATGGACAACAAGTCTATCTTGAAGTGTCGCAACATGTTTGCACTGGGCATGGTTTGCTGGCTGTTTAATCGTGACTTGTCGTTGGTAGACAAGTTCTTGGAAAAGAAGTTCAGTAAGAAACCCGAGATATATCAAGCCAATAAGAAAGTTGTTGAGGCGGGTTACAATTATGGAGAGAACACCCAATCCAGCGTACCATCGACTTATCGCATCGAAACACGTCATAAAGTACCTGGTAGATACATGGATATCACAGGCAACAAGGCAACGGCCTACGGACTGATGGCGGCCGCTGAGAAGGCTGGTATAAAACTGTTTCTTGGCTCATATCCCATCACACCAGCTTCAGACATTCTGCATGAACTGGCCAAACACAAATCAATGGGTGTGATTACCATGCAGTGTGAAGACGAGATATCGGGTTGCGCTACAGCCATTGGTGCTGCTTTCGCAGGCGCACTGGGCGTTACATCCACTTCAGGACCTGGCGTTTGCTTAAAGTCTGAGGGCATGAATTTGGCCGTGATGGACGAATTACCCTTGGTGTTGATTGATGTTCAGCGCGGTGGTCCATCGACTGGACTTCCCACAAAGACTGAGCAGGGCGATCTGTTGCAGGTACTTTACGGCCGTAACGGCGAGTCACCCATGCCCGTAATCGCGCCAACCAGTCCTGTAAACTGCTTCGACGCAGCGTACATGGCTTGCAAGATTGCCATGGAACACATGACGCCTGTCGTGGTCTTGAGCGATGCTTACATCGCCAATGGGTCGGGAGCATGGCCCATACCGGAAGTAAAAGATCTGCCAAGCATCACACCGCACCGTGTTACGGAAGAGATGAAAGATAAATACACGCCATATATGCGTGATGAAAAGACGATGGCTCGCTATTGGGCTGTACCGGGTCAAGAGGGTTATGCCCACATCATAGGCGGATTGGAGAAAGACTCGGCCACTGGACAAATATCCAATGATCCCGACAACCACCATCAGATGGTGCGCAATAGGGCTGAGAAAGTGGCTCGTATTCCTGTTCCCGACCTGCATGTTTCGGGCGATGTGGATGGTGCCGAGTTGCTGATTGTTGGCTTCGGTGGTACCTATGGACACCTGTATACGGCGATGGAAGAGCTCTTGGAGCAAGGTAAGAAAGTGGCTTTGGCTCACTTTGAGTTCATCAATCCGCTGCCGGCCAACGCCATTGAGGTGCTGAAACGCTATCCTAAAGTGGTGGTTGCCGAGCAGAACATGGGACAGTTTGCCACCTATCTCCGTTCGAAAGTCGACGGATTTGTTCCATATCAGTATAACGAAGTAAAGGGACAGCCATTCGTAGTGGCTAAGTTGGTAGATGCATTTACAAAAATATTGGAGGATAGAAAATGACACAAGTCACAGCAAATCAATATAAAAAAGGTCTGGCACGCTGGTGTCCAGGATGTGGAGATCATTTCTTCTTGGCCAATTTGCACAAGGCGATGGCCGAAATGGGCGTTTCACCACATGAAATAGCAGTGATTTCGGGTATCGGATGCTCGAGTCGACTGTCTTATTATATGAGTACGTATGCCATGCAGACTATCCATGGACGGGCTGCTGCTATCGCCTCTGGGGCCAAAATCGTGAACCCAAATCTCACGGTGTGGCAGATTAGTGGCGATGGAGATGGACTGGCCATCGGTGGTAACCATTTCATTCACACCATCAGGCGCAATGTTAACCTGAACATGGTTTTGCTCAACAACCGCATTTATGGCTTGACAAAGGGACAATATTCACCTACCTCACCCCGAGGATTCGTGTCTAAATCGTCCCCCTACGGTACGGTGGAAGATCCATTCCAGCCAGCAGAGCTATGCTTTGGCGCCCGCGGAAGGTTCTTTGCGCGTGCGGTTGCCAACGATACGCCGCATACTGTTGAGATTCTTCAAGCTGCTTACAAGCACAAAGGTGCGTCGCTATGCGAGATTTTGCAAAACTGTGTCATCTTCAATAACGGTGCTTACGAGCCAATATACACCAAAGACGGGCGGAAACAGCATGCCATCTATGTAGAGCATGGCAAGCCATTATTGTTTGGAGAGAATAATGAATATGGCCTCGTGCAAGATGGTTTCGGCCTGAAAGTGGTGAAGTTGGGCGAGAATGGCGTGACGGAGAAGGACATCTTGGTACACGATGCGCATGCGCAAGACGACACTTTACACCTCAAACTGGCCATGATGGACAACGAACATGGTTTTCCTGTGGCTCTGGGTGTCATCCGTGACGTGGAAGCACCAACGTATGATGAGATGGTGAACAAGCAGATTGAGGAAGTAACAGCAAAGAAACACTATCATAACTTTGCCGAATTATTGGAGACAAATGATATCTGGGAAGTGAAATAACCTTTCTGCTTTCCATATAACGGAATATCAAAAAAGCCCGAAGCCAATTGTATGCTACAAAGAATGCGATTGACTTTGGGCTTTATTGTTCACTCAGGCAGACAACCGATGCGGCTGATGCTGGGAAATCACCACCGCATCTATTCTTAACAATACATGAAAAAGACCTTCTTGTGCATGTTTCTTCTGCTGTTTGGCGGCTTCACCTTGGCGCAAAACAAGCTGTCGTGGGAAACCCATTATGAGCAGTTGACCGACATCGACGGCATAGAATCGGGTTCCTGGGAGGCCGCTTATGAGGTGTTGAGCGAGCTGGCTGAGCACCCTTTGAACCTGAATGAGGCAAAGAGGGAGGATCTGGAACAGCTTCCTTTCTTGACACCGCAGCAAATAGAAGAGCTGGTGGAGTATCTGGATCGCTATGCGCCAATACGAAGTTTGGGCGAGTTGGCGATGATTGAGTCGCTCGACGCGACGCGTAGGAAATTGCTATCCTTCTTCGTCACCCTTGGAACAGAGCAGCCGAAGGCTTTCCCTTCCGCTGGCGACATCATGAAGTATGGTCGTCACGAAGCGTTATTCACAGGAAAAGTGCCGTTCTACAAGCGTCAAGGTGACGAGAAAGGCTACCTGGGTTATCCCTACAAACACTGGTGGCGGTACAACTTTAAGTACGGACAGTACGTCAACGCGGGTCTCGTGGGGTCACAAGATGCGGGCGAACCGTGGTTTGCGGGTCGCAACAAGTGGGGTTACGACTACTATTCCTACTATCTCCAGCTGAAAAACTGGGGACGGTTGAAGTCGATGGTGATGGGTCGTTATCGGCTGAAGTTCGGCCTGGGTGTCATCATGAACCGCGACTTTGGATTCGGAAAGTTAGCTACATTATCTGCTTTGGGCAACAACACCAATACCATTCGGGCGCAGTCGTCACGCTCGGAAGCCAACTACATGCAGGGAGTTGCAGCCACAGTGAACGTCGTGCGCGGCCTGGATTTGACAGGATTCGCATCATATCGCAAGATAGACGGCACGTTGAGAAACGACGACAGCACAGCCATTGCCACGATTGTGAAAACGGGTTACCATCGCACGGAACACGAAATGGCCCGCAAGCACAACACGGCCGAGCTGGTGGTCGGTGGCCATGCGCAATATTTCAAAAATGGTTTTCATGTGGGAATGACAGCCTTTCACACGTCACTCGACCGCCCATTGCGACCGAAAACGGAACAGTTGTATCGCCTATACAACGCTTCGGGCAAGTCGTTTTGGAATGCCAGCGTGGATTATGGTTACGTCAGCCGTAAATTATCCATACAAGGTGAGACCGCCACAGGCGATTGCCAAGCCTTAGCCACGGTACACTACTTGAGCTATCAGTGTACATCAGCGTGGTCGGTGATGGCTGTACAGCGTTTCTACTCCTACAAATATCATTCACTGTTCAGCCAAAGTTTCAGCGAAGGAGGGAAAGCACAGAACGAAAGCGGCATCTACCTGGGTACCAACTGGCATGCCTCTCGCCATCTATCGTTGATGGCTTACGTTGACTATGCCTACTTTCCATGGGCCAGATATCAAGTGAGCAAGGCCAGTTCAGCATGGGATTGTCTGCTGATGGGCAACTACCAGCGACGCAAATGGCAGCTGCAAGGGCGCTACCGACTAAGGCTTAGGGAGAAAGATAATGCGGAGAAGTCGGCCTTATTGCCCGAACGCATCCACCTAGGGCGACTATCCGTGACGTTTGACGACGAACATTGGCTATTCAAGACGCAAGGCGACCTATCCTATCACGACTTATCAACCAAGAGTTTTGGCTACATGATTGCCGAAACCATGGGCTATCGGCGAGGACGTTTGCGCGCGTTTGCCAATATAGGGTATTTCAATACTGACGATTTTAATAGTCGAATTTACTGTTACGAACGTGGTTTGCTTTACACGTTCGCCTTCCCCGTGTTCTCTGGAGAGGGCATGCGTTACGCCATCAACGTGCGTTGGGATGCCAACAGCAAGCTCATGTTCATGGCAAAGCTGGGCACCACGCACTACTTTGACCGTGACAAGATTGGCAGTTCGTACCAACAAATCAACCAAAGTTCGCAAACCGACCTGGAGACGCAATTGAGATGGCGATTCTGACGTGAAATATTTTTTTTTACTTTTGCCACAACAAATCAAAAGCAATGTTGGGTTGATATTATTAAGTTTCAGTAGGCATTACTTATCAGCATAGATGCAACAAACATAACTTATAATTGCTGAAAAGTAATACATATAATGGCTTTATATGATATTACTAAAAAAAACATACCTTTGCAAACAGATACATCATATTCTCATCATGCAGGCAGCAAATCAATTCATGCAACCACAAGACACAAGTAGAAGTAAAATAATATGGAATGGGATTGTAAATTTCATACAACAACATTTTCGCTTCATCATGTTAATGTTGTTTATCAATATTCCATACCTATTTAAGATGTCATCATTTGGTCGTGGAATACATCATTTTTTATATATGTGCTTTGCCATTGTTTGCTTAACTCTCATAATATCACTTATTCCATATAAAAGAGTTATGCGTATAACCAAAAGTATCATTGAATTACTATCGGTTTTGTTGCTATTTCTCTCTTTGTATTTTCTATATTATTATCGCAGCTTACCAGATAGTGCAATTTTCGAAATACTTTTAGCTACCAATCATAATGAGGCGATGGAATATCTGCAAGCCAACGTATTAAACATACGGTTGTATGGAAGCATTTGTGCAGTCATCTTTGTTTTATCAGCATATAGCCTGTTAATACTAAAATTAGAATATAAGCGTTCAGCTATTTTATTCGCATCAGCATGGCTTACTTTTGCATCAGTTTTCACAGTAGTCAATCTTGTTAAAGATGTTATTAAACAGAAAACTACTACACGAGATAGATTGTTACATCAATGCTGCTCTGTCGTTTCTACCGTTTATCTTACACATGACGCCATAAACGACATGCGACAGCTAAAGCAAATGGGGCAGAGGAGGAACACACGCCCTAAGCTGTTAAAGAACAACAGCACCATACCTTATGTTGTCTACATATTAGGAGAGTCTACCACAAGGAACCATATGGGGATATATGGATACCATCTCCAGACAACACCTTATTTAAGTAGCCTTGAAAAGACTGGCGATTTAGTCAAATTTACCGACGTAATCAGTCCAAATGGGCACACGATGGAAGTATTGGAAAAATTATTCACATTTTACAGACAAGGTGCAAAAGGGAAGTGGTATGAATATACCGACCTATTCAGTATTTTAAATCAAGCAGGCTATTATACCACTTGGTTATCAAATCAAGAATCTTCAGGCATATATGGTAATAACGGAAGGTTCTACGCAGAGCGATGCAAGTCAAATTCTTTTGTGCGCGTTAGAGATTCAAAAAGTAACTTTACAGAGCCTTATGATGAGCATTTGCTACCTTTATTAGACCAAACCTTAAGAGAAACAAAACCCAAAAGATTTATTGTACTACACCTTATGGGTACACACGGGGAATACGAAAACCGCTATCCCAAAACATTTAAGGCTTTTAGTACAAACGTAGAACAAGGTGAAAATAACAAAATAAAAGAGACAAAAGCAACTTATGATACGGCTGTACGCTACAATGACAGCATCGTCAACGCCATTATCAATCGTTTTAAAGACAAAGACGCATTGATTATCTACACCTCTGACCACGGTGAAGACGTGATGGAAATCAACAAAAGGATTGCTGGTCACGGTGACATTGACATCAATAATCAGAAAGTAGAAATCTCCATGTTGGTGTATATGTCTAAGACTTTCCAGAAAAACCATCCATATATAACAAATAGAATTCGACTGTCTGCACACCGTCCATTCATGACAGACGACATGATACACAGCATTCTTGATCTTATGGAGATACAAACCAAAGAATATCGTCCATCACTAAGCATTTTTAACAAACAATTTAACTATAAGAGAAAACGTATTTGCGCTGAAAAACCTTACCCGATAAAATAGATTAATGATTCGCAGTAATTTGGAAAAGAATATTTCTATTGCCATCAACGCCTATGATACCGAGAAACATTTGCCGCAAGAAGATGACTCAGTGAAGCACTTTGACGAGATTATTGTGTGCGACATGGAGACATCTACCATGTCATACACCGTGCAGCTTTGACCGTGACAAGATTGGCAGTTCGTACTAACAAATCAACCAACATTCGCAAACCGACCTGGAGATGCAGTTGAGATGGCAATTCTGAAAAAAACAGATGAGAATACACTTCATTACAAATGATTGTATTATCTTTGCCGCACAAATAGATTATCCTACTGAATCGCATTTAATCTACATTACGTCAGCTCACCTGAAACATCGCAGGTAAAATGGATTTTGCAGCAAGAACAGACCGCAAGAGCCACAAGATGAGTAGCTGAAAGAGTAAAAAACAAGAATGCAACATGCTTAAAGTATCAATTTTGGTGCCTGTCTATGGCGTTGGTCCGTATATCGAACAGTGTGCCGAAAGCCTTTTCTTACAAACTTATCCCACCGTAGAATTTATCTTTGTAAACGACTGTACGCAGGACGACAGCATTGAAAAGCTGAAAGCCTGCATGGCCCGATTCCCGCAACAGGCAGCAAAAGTAAAAATCATCCATCATCACGAGAACCATGGTTTGGGTGCTTCTCGGCAGACAGCTTTAGAAGCTGCCACGGGTGATGCGGTGACAATCGTGGACAGTGACGACTTTTTGGAACCCAACTCCATCGCTCTACTGGTGGAAAAGATGGTCGCCTCGGGTGCTGACATCGTGGAAGGAGCTTACTATAGAATGGGGTGTAAACACGAAAAGATTGTATTACCAGCACATACTTCAAAGAGAAGGCGCATTAAAACCCTGCTTTGGCACAAAGGAAATGGCTTTATTTGGGGAAAACTTTATCGCAGAGATTTGTTCACCCAACACGACATTAAATTTACAGAGGGGGTAGATTACGGCGAAGATTATTCGGTTTTACCCCGTCTTCTACTGGTAGGAAGCCGCACGTGGATAGACGATGTGGTGTATACTTACCGAACCAACCGCCTCAACTCATACTCCACGACACAATCTTTGAAGTCGATGATTTCATTGGCAAAGGCCATTAAAATCGTTGAGGCATTCTTCTTGCAGAAAGATTCACAAGGAATATACCGTCAAGCCCTTCATCTTGGCACGCTGAGCATGTATGCGCATGCCATCAAATTTCACATTGATCGGGAAGATTTATCGCAGATAGACCAAATTATCAATTATCATCCCAACGGCATGCTCAGCAGATTTCTCTTTTGGTTGTTTCATATTACCTATCCATCTAAAGTGACCAGAAGGTTCTTTTGCGCCGTTCGCCGCTACTATTTGTACGCTCATTGTTGGTAAATACCAACGCTCTCAGCCGTTAGATTGGGCGGGGTTGGTGAAGTCAAAATACTTCTTCAGTACCAATAGTGATATCAATCGTTCGCGTCGTTGATTCCTAAACTGGTCGACATACGCATGAGCATGCGCGATAATTGCTTCAGCTTGCTCGGGATGCGCTATGTAATAAGTCACACGTTCCTCCAGGTCAGAGAAATCAGGCTTAATCTCTATGTAGTGATAGTTGGGCTTCAGACATCCCTCCATGAACCAAGTTTCGCAGGTGGGACGTGGCATCACGGCGACCGAGTTGGACGACATGACCCATTTAAGGTTGCTGGCGACATCATTTCCCTCTAATGCCATGATGAATTTATAGTCAAGATGTTCTTCAATGGTGAGCTTTTCGGTTCGCCATTGAGGGTATTGTGGGTCAATGACCCCGATGTTACAGAGCGGATGTCCGTAGTAACGTTTCACGAAATCGTATCGGTTTTGCTTCAAATCAGCACCGCCATCCTGCCCTATCAGACCACGAAAAATAACTAAGTTCTGTTTATCTCTAAACTGTTTGCGGTCGTTTACAAAGAGGAAATGGCGCACCTTGTCGAGTTTCATCAACACCGAATTGGCATTATTTTCCGTCAACGGACGACTTTTGGTGATGGATGGAACTGCCGGAACATGGACGATATCGCCGGGAAGCAACACCCATCGCAGCGACAACGGGAAGTATCGGGCGTAACGATACGCATCAAGATAATACACTTTTTGACCAGTCATGGGTTGGTCTTGCACGCACACCGACTCTTGAAGGAACGCCTTGCGATCAATAGGTGTAGCTGATGAGAGCCGATTATAATAGTTCACTCGCTGCATGACATACGCCTGATCATCCCGATTCCGCAATGCTTTCATTTCCCTTTGGCAGATCTTTCTCAGCCAAGCGTGTGGCAGATGGATGGCTATGTATGAAGTGAGGTAATACCATAGCTTTGAATTCTTGCCGCTATGCAAAGTATAATAGAGTTTACGAGGGAACAATGAGCGTACTTTCATGTTGTTTGATAGTTTCGACGGTTAACCGTTGAGCGCCGGAATAAATTGTTTCCAGAAGGCCACGCGCACGGGTTTGTTGAATCCATGACAAGCCATGGGCAACCGATTGCCATTAAGTTGATAGCACAACTCGGGCTTGAGATCGAACGAGAAGGTCAAAGCTTCCTTGACAGAAGGTACTTTCAAGGGTGGAACTAACGCCCAAAACAAATCCTCATTGTGCAAAGCGTCGGACTGACTGTTGTAATATGCTATCTCATCGGCATACTGCACGCAAGCCTCCTGAAACGTCTTTACCTTGCGAAGACACAATCCGCCGTTGCCAATGCGACCAAACATCTGACTATGTATAATCTTATTCTTCGGTTTCAGCAACAACTTTAACTTCAAATACTGTTTCAATGGGAACCGCGTATATCGTGGACGAGTAGGCCAAGGCGCAGCCACAAGGTCAAAATCTCTATCACACCACGCCGCCAACTCATTCTTAAACAGCCAAGCATCTACATGACAAATGAAGATATAAGTATAATCTTGGAAGAGCTTGTAAAACGATTCGGACATCATCATGCGGTTATAACCCTGTATGCCATTAGCCGTTCCCAACCAGTCGCCACTCACCTCAATCACACCCACATTGGGATACTGCGCATTGAGCGGCGACATATCCACGTTATCGGGTTGCAGAAAGGTTACCGGAAGGCCTTTCAACAAAGATAAATTATGGTCAAGGGCCGCTTTCTCATACGCTTTCAGCTCCGGATGATAAACGGGTATGACGACAAGTAACTTATTTTTTTTCATATCATTGCGCTCCATATAACAAGTTGCAGCTTCAAACAGGAGGGGATTTTTCTTCGTTATAAGCGGTGGAAATCAACGCTTTCCCAACCGTTCATTGATACCATCGTAATACGCTCGATGCAACATCATCAGGTCTTTGGGTCGCCATGCCTTGCTGAAGGGCATCGACAACAGAGCCGGGATGACATATCCCATGCCACTGATCCAACTTCTTAGGTAGCGCACCCCCCAGTTCTTGCCATAATGATGGTTTAGGTAAGCCGAATTACGCACCTGGTAATAACGTTTCCACTTCTTCTTTTGGTTGCGCACCGCCCATGAGTCTTCCGAGAAAAACGCATGCTTGTCCATCACGGCCGACGGCACATAGAGCAAACGAAAGCCTGCCAAATGCGCTCTGAGGCAATATTCCGTATCATCATAGAAGATGAACAACTCTCGGTTGGGCAGCCCAATCTTCTCGACAACAGACCGACTAATGAACGGTCCTTCAAAGTCACAGCCTACAATCTCGGTAGGCGTTGTCTCCTCACCACTCAGCTTTTCAGCGTGCAAACTGCCCAGTGGATTGGTTAGGTTGTATCGCCGAAACTCGTGCGTGAACGTTTTTCCGTTCATCACTCGCCGTGGAGCCAGGATGCCCAGAGGTTTCTTGTGATTCAATTGGGGTTCCTCAAGCGCCACAAGGCGTAGTAGTTCGTCCAGACACCCATCCTTTGGAAACACATCATCGTCCATACACCATATCCAATCGGCACCTTCATCATAAGCAACCTTGATGCCTGTATAGAATCCTCCACTGCCCCCAACATTTTCTTGATGAATCACTTGCAGATCATGTTGCCCATCCAGCCACTCTTTCGTGCCGTCACTGCTGCCATTATTCACCACAACAATCTGGTCAAGGTGCTGCTGACGGCGCAACGCTCCGATGCTTTTTTTCAGCAACTCCAGCCGGTTGTAAGTCACAACGATTGCAAATATCTTCATGATTTTCAGTGCTTAGTCGTTCTTTTTTCTCAATACTTTCCCGTCAACCACTTCCCAGTCGCGTTCAAACTCCTCGCGGGTACGCTTCCATCGGTTATGACTCCAGAGGTAACATGCGGGTTGTTGGCGTATTGTTTCTTCCAACATACGGAAGTACATGTCCGTCAGTTCCCATTTTTCACATTGCTTTGGGTTAGACGCCATGAGCTTCATCTCGCACTCGTAATAACCTCTATTCACACGTTTCACGTCACCATAGAAACAAACTTGTCCCGTGTGCTTGATGATGCGTTCGGCCCCAGTGAGCACGGGCGTATCATGATGCAGGAAATCCAACCAATGGTGAATGTTCCACCACAATGGCACTTGGTCGGCAATGTAACCCACCACGATTGCTCGGTTGTTGCGTTTAAATTCCAATATCTTTCGAAGCGAGTTGTGCATGGGTATGCAAAGAGCGTGTTGGCGCTCCCTCACATATTTGAACAACCGGTCAAAGCGCTTGTTCTCCAATGGATGATACAGTTGACAGCACTGCACATGACTGGGAATTGAATAAGGAAGTGAGGTAATCCACTCCCAATTGCCATAATGACCGAGGTACACAGCACACGACAGACCATCATTGAGGGCAGCGTTGAACTGCTCCATACCCGTGAAACGCATTCGTTTTTGCAGTTGCGTGGCACTCATGGTCATCAGCTTGATGGTCTCAACAAGGTAGTCGCAGAACCAATGATAGAAGTCTTTCTCTATCTTCACCAGTTCCTCGTGGCTCTTTTCAGGAAAGCTACTGGACAGGTTTTTCCAGATCACACGATGCCTGTATCTCAAGATGTAAGCCATGATGAGATACAACAGGTCGGACAATATGTAGAGCAAACGCATGGGCAGCAGTGATAACAGATACCAGATGCCGTAAACCAAAACATATCCTACCTCATTCAGTACTTTCTTCATTCGAAAAGCGTTCAATTCATAGAATGCCACAAAGTTATAAAAAATCTTCGTATTGTCATCCCTGCACCGATGGCATTTTACCACAGTGCAACACTTTGAACGCACTAACTGGCAACGATTCGCCGTCAAATGAACCATTCTCCCCTTGTTCCTACTCCTGAAAAAACCTGAAAATCAAAGATACATTTGCACAAAACATTGACAAATCGTATCTTTGCATACAACGATTGGGAACAACATTGCGTTCCCTTAATAACAACATTTAGATGAAAACAAGAAAACTCCTCTTAACCCTTAGTTTATTGATTGCAGCGACTTATGCGAGCGCTCAGCAGGTATTCGACGTGAATTTATGGAATGGGCGCGCCCCACATCCCACCGGTATTACTACCGACACGGCGAAAGTGCGCGTGTTTCTGCCCGCTGCCAAACACGCCACAGGACGGGCGGTGGTTATCTGTCCAGGCGGCGGATATGCCCAACTGGCCTGGGAAAACGAAGGAACCAACTGGGCATCGTTCTTCAATGACATGGGCATCGCTGCCATCGTACTGAAATATCGCATGCCCAATGGCGTGAAAGAAGCTCCGCTGAGTGATGCCGAACAAGCAATGAAACTGGTGCGAAAGAACGCACAGGCATGGCACATCAACCGCAATGACATCGGTATCATGGGCTTCTCAGCCGGCGGACACCTTGCCTCAACCGTGGCTACCAAAAGCAAAGGCGACGCAAAGGCCAATTTCCAAATACTGTTTTATCCCGTAATTACCATGATGCCGGGCTATACACACAAGGGTTCGCACGACAACTTGCTGGGCAAGAATCCAAGTAAGAGCACAGAACGCGAATACAGTACCGACCTGCAGGTGAGCCGTGTGTCGCCCAGAGCCTTCATTCTCTTGTCTGATGACGATACCGTGGTGCTGCCTGCCAATGGCGTCAACTATTATTTGGAGTTGTATCGGCACGACGTACCAGCCTCCTTGCACGTCTATCCTTCAGGCGATCATGGCTTTGGATTCAACAGTTCGTTCCGCTATCACGTGGAGATGCGGCTCGAATTGCAAGCATGGTTGCGCAGTTTCTGACACAGAAACCGTCCCGCTACGCACCGGTTTGATGGTTTACACCAGCAACATCTTCACGAAAAGAGGGTGACGGCAATTCATGATCCGTCACCCTCTTTTCGTCTGTCAGAGCCAAGAACGTATCTCAGCGTCTAAATCTTTGATTTGCACATCTCGCTTCTGCAAGGTATTGTTCTTGTCAATGATGAAATAAGTGGGAATGTTCTGCACGTTATAGTTCACAAGAATGGCATGCTGCTCATCAGCGTTGGCATGGACATTCACCCAAGGCAACGCCTCTGTCTTGGTCTTCCAAAAGTGCTCATCGGCATCCAACGACACTTGATAAATCTCGAATCCGCGGTCGTGATACTTGTTGTACAGTTCGCGAAGGGCCATGATGCGCTCGGTTGACTGCTTGGAAGCGAAGATATGAAAGTCGAGCATCACCACTTTCCCCTTCAAGTCAGTCAGTTTGCGAAGCACCCCACGGTGATCGGTCAGTGCGATATCAATGATTCCAGACGCACTCACTTGACTGGCTGACAGCATTTTACGTTGGTTGTTCTGAATAATTCTCACATCCTTCATGCCCTCGATGGCAATGTTATGCAGGTTGGCTCCACGCTCTGCCTTTGGGTAGTACGTGTCCCAACTGGTGGCTACGGCGGCGTAAACCTTCACGTCTTCGGCACTCGTGCGTGGATTGAAAAGCAGCAAACTGCCGTTCCCGACGTTGATAGTCTGGAAAAGAGCGAAATAAGAAGATGCCTTCATCGGCTCTTTGTAGATGTAGTTCATCTTCACCTTGTCCTTATAGGCCTCCACAACCTTCTGTAAACTGTCGTTGATGGTTTGCGAATTTAAGTTCAAATTCTGGGCAATATCCTGAATTTGCTGTTGCAATGCCATCTGCATCAGCGTGAGTTCCTTGATTTTCGAGCAGTTCTCCGACCCCGTCACCTCGTATTGCGAAGCCATATTAGGGTATTGGGCTTTCACGTTGACCGTCTCGGTAGAGTCGATTGACACGTTGATGATCTGCCCTGCCACGCGCAGACGGTAGAACTCCGGCGCCTCGGTTGCTTTCTCACTGAAAGCGAACGACCCGTCTTCACCCAGCCGAACAGAGTCGAGCACCACCGGTCCGTTCAGTCCCATGTTCTCGAAATACAAGGTTGAATCCTTGGCATTCGCAATGGTACCGTTGACGTTGAATTTCTTCTGTGTACACGAAACAGCACACAAAGCACCGCAGGTGATGGCTGTCATGAAAAGAATATGGTGAAAAGTCTTTTTCATATTTTTCAAAATAATGGTCTTTCAATGCTGCAAAGATATAGCAAATAATTGAGATTGTCAGTCTACCCAGACAGTTTTTTGCTGGGTCATGCGTTGGTAGACCATCAATCATGCCCACCGACATGCATGAATTTTCTTGACAAGATGCCTCATTATGCTGGGCTTATTTACAAAGCATCACCTGTCTGCGTGCAAATACGTCAAGGATGAACGTTGTTTCTCAACTCGTTGTTACACAGTATATTGCGATTTAATCTCACCATTTTAACTCCACCTTTTACACCTTCACTCGGTAAAAGCATTGCTTTTGGTGGTCAATAGGCATGCTTTTGCGGTACTACACCATGCTTATTGGGTACCAAAGTGATGCTTGTTTCCAGCAAATCTCATTGCTTTTATAGCAAAAAAGGCTTTTCAACCTACCAAAATACACCGTGTTTTCATCCTACAAGCCTATTGATTTTTTCTAGAATCAAAGTTTTGAAGGCCCTTTTTTGGGGCCTTTTTTGGTAAAAATAACCAACATTATGCTGAAAGGAACGTGATAAATCACGCCCCTACCATCGATGATTTCGCTGGCTTAAATTTCACAAAATCATCTTAAAAACTTAAAAAACAAAGTAAAATTGCCTATATATAAAAGGTATAAAGAAACTTTTGTTTACTTTTGCCGCAAATTATAAGATTCACAAAGAAACAATGCAGAAAAATTTAGTTATCGTAGAGAGCCCCGCAAAGGCGAAGACTATCGAGAAATTTCTAGGCGAAGACTATAAGGTCATGTCATCATACGGACACATCAGAGACCTGAAGAAAAAAGAGTTGAGCATTGATCCAGATACACTTGAACCCAATTACGAGATTCCGGAAGAGAAGAAAAAGCTTGTCAACGA
This sequence comes from uncultured Prevotella sp., assembly GCA_934120735.1. GTDB lineage: Bacteria > Bacteroidota > Bacteroidia > Bacteroidales > Bacteroidaceae > Prevotella. The sequence continues at coordinate 20,922 of CAKOVA010000006.1, read as the reverse complement.
ATTGAAGAAGCAGGCCAAAGAAGCCAAGAAGGTGTGGCTGGCTTCCGATGAAGACCGCGAGGGAGAGGCTATATCGTGGCACTTGTGCGAGGTGCTTGGTTTGGACGAGGAGAAGACCAACCGCATTGTCTTTCACGAGATTACCAAGCCAGCGATTCTCGAAGCCATCGAGAACCCGCGCCATTTGAACATGGATTTGGTTAATGCACAACAGGCACGCCGCGTGCTCGACCGTCTGGTGGGTTTCCGCTTGTCGCCCGTATTGTGGCGAAAGGTGAAGCCAGCCCTGTCGGCCGGACGCGTACAGAGCGTGGCTGTACGCCTCATCGTAGAGCGTGAGCGCGAGATACAAGCCTTCGAAAGCGAGCCTTACTATCGCATCAACGCCATCTTCGCCATCACCAACGAAGACGGATCGGCATCGGAAGTGAAGGCCGAACTGGACAAGCGGTTCAGCAAGCACGAAGAGGCCCTTGCCTTTCTGGAGCAATGTAAGGATGCCAAGTTCACCGTGGACAGCATCACCCGCAAGCCTCTGAAACGCACGCCAGCGCCACCTTTCACCACTTCAACCCTGCAACAGGAAGCTGCTCGCAAGTTGGGATTTACGGTTGGACAGACCATGATGGTTGCTCAGCATCTGTATGAGAACGGACAAATCACCTACATGCGTACCGACAGCGTGAATCTTTCACAACTGGCAGTGAATACCTGTAAGGATGAAATCGTGAAGGCATACGGTGCAGAATACAGCAAACCACGCAAGTACCACACGCACTCGAAAGGCGCACAAGAGGCTCACGAGGCCATTCGCCCAACGTACATGAGCAAGCATGAGATAGAGGGTACGTCGCAAGAACGCCGGTTGTACGACCTGATTTGGAAACGCACGGTGGCCAGTCAGATGGCTGACGCACAGTTGGAAAAGACAACCGTGACTATTGACGTAAGCGGCGTGAAAGAACAGTTTACGGCCAACGTCGAAATTATCACGTTCGAAGGTTTCATCAAGGCTTATCACGAGTCGAACGATGAGGATGAGAACAACCAGGATGACTATACCCACTCGCTGCCAGCCTTGAAGGAAGGCGACCTGTTGGAACGCCGTGAGATTACCTCAACCGAACGCTATTCTCAAAGTCCGATACGCTACACGGAAGCCAGTTTGGTGAAAAAGCTGGAAGAACTGGGCATCGGCCGACCCTCTACCTACGCTCCCACCATCAGCACCATACAGCAAAGAGAATACGTGCAGAAGGGCGATAAAAAGGGCACCGAACGGACATACACCATCGATTCGCTAAAGGGCATCAAGATAACCTCCAAAACTAAAAAAGAAGTGGTGGGCAACGAAAAAGGAAAACTGTTGCCTACGGACATCGGAATAGTAGTGAACGACTTCCTGATGGAGAATTTCCCCAGCATCATGGACTACAACTTCACCGCGAATGTGGAAGAGAAATTCGACAGCATTGCTGAGGGAAACACCGAGTGGACCAAGATGATGAAGAGCTTTGACAAGACCTTCAAACCCACCGTAGAAAAGGTGATGAACGCACGAAGCGAGCACAAGGCCGGCGAACGCGAACTGGGTATCGACCCCAAGAGTGGCAAACCGGTGTTCGTAAAGATAGGCAGATACGGACCAGTGGTACAAATCGGTACGGCCGATGATGACGAGAAGCCCCGATTCTCACAACTCCCAGCGGACAAGAGCATGGAGGAGATGACTTTGGAAGACGCGCTCGAATTGTTCAAACTGCCTCGTACCGTGGGTCAGTTTGAAGGCTCTGACGTGGTGATTGGGGCCGGACGCTTCGGACCCTACGTGCTTCATCAGAAGAAATATGTATCACTGCCCAAAGAAGAAAACCCGCTAAAGGTGACTTTGGAAACGGCCATCCAACTGATAGAGCAGAAGCGGAAGCTGGAGAAAGAGAAGCACATCAAGTCGTTTGAGCAAGATGCAAAGCTGGAAGTGCTGAATGGCCGCTACGGCCCCTACATCACTTATGACGGCAAGAACTATCGCTTGCCCAAGGCCACGCATGCCAAGGCAGCCGACTTGACATACGAGGAGTGCATGGACATCGTGCATGCAGCACCGGCGAAGAAGACGACTAAGAGCAGGAAATAATCAACTCACCGCTATCATGGACCGCATCATCATTATGGGATACATGGGTTCGGGCAAGACAACGCTTGGAAAAGCCTTGTCAAAAGATCTCAACATGCCGTTTTATGATCTTGACTGGTACATCGAAAGTCGGATGAGAAAAACCATCAAACAGCTCTTTGAGGAGCGAGGGGAAGAGGGGTTCAGACAGATAGAGTACCGCATGCTGCACGAAGTGGCTGAGTTTGAACACGTCATTCTGAGTTGCGGAGGTGGCACACCATGCTTCTTTGACAACATCAACTATTTGAACCAGCAGGGCGAAACCGTGTTTCTGAAAGCCTCGCCCGAGGTGCTTTACGGCCATTTGAAGATGGGCAGGACGGTAAGACCCTTGTTGCTGGGCAAGACACCGGAGGAAGTGAAAGCTTTCATCCGCACGCAACTGAAAGAGCGCGAGCCATTTTATACACAGACAAAGCATACGCTGGACGTCAGTTTGATGGACTCCTACAGTAAGATTCAAGCAACCGTAGACCAATTAAAAGTATTATTAAAATTATAAAAAACAGTTTCGTAAAACAACAATGAAGAAGTGGACGATTGAAGATTCGAAAGAGTTGTACAACATCAATGGATGGGGTGTTTCTTATTTTGGCATCAATGAAAAGGGCAATGCCTACGTGTCGCCGTGTAAGGACAATACCGAAATAGACTTGCGAGACGTGATGGACGAGCTGGCTTTGCGCGACGTGAGCTCGCCGGTACTGCTGCGTTTCCCTGACATTCTTGACAACCGCATCGAGAAAACGGCCAGCTGCTTTGCGCAAGCTGCAAAAGAATACGATTACAAAGCCGAGAACTTCATCATCTACCCAATCAAGGTGAACCAAATGCAGCCCGTGGTAGAAGAGATTATCTCACACGGACAGAAGTTTAACCTGGGTCTGGAAGCGGGAAGTAAGCCTGAGCTTCATGCGGTGATTGCCGTGCAATGCCAGAGCGACTCGCTCATCATTTGCAACGGATACAAAGACCAAAGCTACATAGAATTGGCGCTTTTAGCACAAAAGATGGGCAAGCGCATCTTCATTGTCATTGAGAAACTGAACGAACTGGACATCATCGCCAAGGCTGCGAAGAAGATTGGCGTGCGCCCGAACATTGGCATTCGAATCAAGCTGGCATCATCCGGTTCGGGTAAATGGGCGGACAGCGGCGGCGACGCCTCTAAGTTTGGCCTGAATTCCTCTGAGCTTCTGCTGGCCTTGAAGATGCTGGAGGAGAAAGGCCTCAAAGACTGTCTGCACCTTATCCACTTCCACATCGGTTCTCAAATCACCAAGATTCGCCGCATACAGACAGCTCTCCGCGAGGCCGCGCAATACTACATCAACCTACATAAGATGGGGTACAACGTTGATTTCGTGGACTGTGGGGGCGGACTGGGCGTAGATTATGACGGAACACGCTCGTCGAGCAGCGAAAGTTCGGTGAATTACTCCATCCAAGAGTATGTCAACGACTGTATCTACACCTTCATTGATGCGGCCAACAAGAATGGCGTGCCACACCCAAACCTCATCACAGAGAGCGGCCGGTCATTGACAGCGCACCACTCGGTGTTGGTCATTGACGTGCTGGAAACGGCCAGTTTGCCAACCATGCCAGAGGAATTTGAGCCAACCGAAGAAGAACATCAACTGGTAAAAGACCTGTATGAGATATGGGATAACCTCAATCCGCGCTCGATGTTGGAAGACTGGCACGATGCAGAGCAAATACGTGAAGAGTCACTCGACTTGTTCGCACTGGGCATTGTCGACCTACAGACGCGCGCAGAGATAGAAAGTATGTACTGGAGTGTATGTCGGGAAATCAACATGTTGTCCAAGTCAATGAAGCATGTCCCTGATGAGTTGAGGAATCTTGACAAGCTGTTGGCCGACAAATACTTCTGCAACTTCTCCCTATTCCAGTCGCTTCCAGACAGTTGGGCCATCGATCAGCTCTTCCCTATCCTACCGATTCAGCGACTGGACGAACGTCCCACGCGCAATGCTACACTGCAAGATATCACCTGCGACAGCGATGGAAAGATAGCAAACTTCGTGACTAACCGCAATATTTCGCACGTGTTGCCTCTGCACCCATTGAAGAAAGGCGAGCCTTACTACCTCGGCGTGTTCCTCGTTGGGGCCTACCAGGAAATCTTAGGCGACCTACACAATCTCTTTGGCGACACCAACGCCGTGCACATTTCCGTGAAAAACGGCAAATACAGCATCGACCAAGTGATTGATGGAGAGACCGTAGACGAGGTACTTGATTATGTTCAATACAATCCGAAGAAGTTAGTTAGACAACTGGAAACATGGGTAACGAAGAGTGTTAAGCTGGGCAAAATATCCTTGGAAGAGGGAAAAGAGTTTTTGAACAACTACCGTTCAGGGCTTTACGGGTACACTTACCTGGAATAATCCGTGGTGGCGGCACACTTTTTTTATACCTGCTCACACAGTTCCACCAACGTCTACTTCTTGTAAAGAAGGCTTCACCAATAGCAAAAAAGGCAAGATTCATCCTACTGATTAACCTAAAAAAATAGTTAAATCTGCAGGTGCATGTAACTTATCCCTATCCCAATCGTCATTTAATTAGAGGCAAAGATGAAGAATATCAGTTTTCGTAACGATGTCTTACCACTCAAAGATGCGCTCTACAGGTTAGCCTTGCGCATCACCCTCAGTCATGAGGAGGCTCAAGACATCGTACAAGACACACTGATAAAGGTTTGGGACAAGCGTGAAAGCTGGAATGAGATAGAATCAATAGAAGCCTTCAGCATCACCATCTGCCGCAACTTAGCTCTCGACAGAATCAAGAAGCACGACAATCTCAATGATTCGCTCGAAGAAAGACAGACAGAAAGCCCAGACACCTCCTCGACACCATTCGAGGATACCCTACTACAAGACAGGATAGAGCTTGTGAGAAACCTCGTCAATGCGCTTCCAGAAAAACAAAGAAGTTGCATGCAACTCAGAGATTTCGAGGGAAAGCCTTACAAAGAAATTGCCAAAATACTGGGCATCAGTGAAGAACAAGTGAAGGTAAACATCTTCAGAGCCCGGCAAACGGTAAAAGAAAGATTTCAAAAATACGACAATTATGGATTATAAATATATCGAACAACTATTGGAACGCTATTGGGCATGCGAGACAACGCTTCAAGAAGAAGAGATTCTCCGCACGTTCTTCAGTCAGGAAGACGTTCCAGCGAACTTGCAAAAGTACCGCGCATTGTTCGTATACGCTCAACAAGAAGCAACCCAAAAGGTACTGGGAGACGACTTTGATGAGAAGATTCTGTCCATGATCGATGAGCCAACACCGGTCAAAGCGCGCACCATCAAGATGAGACAACGGCTGATGCCGCTCTTCAAGGCTGCCGCCGTGGTAGCCATCATCCTGACATTGAGCAACGCATTGCAGGTTCCGTTCATGCAAAATAACGACAACATAGGTGCATCCTATGATGGAACAGAACAACTACAACAAGGTACTTCAGTGGCCATTGGCGACTCTGCGACGATAGACAGCATGCAACAAAGCAACATAACACCCGCAGACGTGCAGCCGGCTACCATCATCAAATAAGATAATTTCTATGCTTTCTCAATTATAAAACATGTTTAGTAAAACAAAAACGAAGCTGTGAAGCTTCACTTTTCTCTCAAATTTTTCATAACATACTAACGTACTTAAGAAACGCCACCAAAGGGGTGGCGTTTCGCTATTTTAGCCATTTCATGTTCATGTCTACCCAACAACAACCCAACTGCTATTCTACAGGTTCGGCTTTCTTCAGTCTCCGGGATAGTTGGAACAAGGCTGGAAGCATGATGCACAGTGAGAAGAGCAAACTCATCCACACGGCTTGCTGGCTACCTCCAAAGATATCAACAAGATTACCATTAGCTGAGCTGGGAATGAGATTATACACCATGAATATTGTAGAGTTGTTTACCCAATGCAAAACAATGCCAGGTACAATACTATTGGTGCGTACATACATCCATCCCAACAACAAACCCATGAGAAAAGCGTGCGGCAATTGAGCCATATTGAAATGTGCAAGACCAAAAATCAACGCCGAAAGGATGATGGACAGCCAAGTTGTACGGCCCCGGAAGAGTTGGAGCAAGGTGCGAAGAACGGCACCTCTGAAAACTGTTTCTTCGGCAATTGGCACCAAGATGCCAACGGATAGATATCCCCAACGATTGCCCATCAGGGCATTGAGCATTCGTTCTAAGCCAGAAGGAACCTCCACTTCCATCTGCTCGAGCAGCCATGCAGAGGGGATGATGGTACCCAATGACAGTAAAACCACCCAAAACAACGCCGCCCAAGGTCTGCTACGCACATACGAACGCGCCACAGGTGTCCATTTAAGTGACATGAATAAAGCGATTGTCAGCACACTGGAAACGGCGGAAGTGGCGATGACCGTCGTCGAACTGAACACGCGATGCGACTGAAGATAATGCAGAGCGGTTCCGAAGTCCATGCCATTGTGCAGCAAAGACAAGATGCTGACCAAATAAGTGACCAACACTTGAAGCATGATAAACACCACTAAATACCATGCAATGTCTAATATTCCTTTGATTGATTTGCGCATCATTTCTCTATTATGTTAAAATAATGATCTACTTCCCGTGCATCTTCCGCAATTCTTGCATGTAGCAACGCCAAGCTGTCAAACCGCTTTTCATCGCGAAGGCGTTTGAAAAAGGCCACGGAAAGCTGCTTATCATAGATATCTTCATGAAATCCTTCGAGGATATGAGTTTCGACTGTCAGGTTTGTTCCATTGTAGGTGGGCCGCATACCGATGCTGGTCATCGCCCGATACCATGGTCCTGTCCCCTCAACCTGTGCTTTCACAGCATAAACACCCATGGCAGGAAGCAGCTGTGTGATTTCGTTTAAATTGAGATTGGCTGTAGGAAAACCAAGTTTCCTACCTTCTTTGCACCCATCAACGACATGAGCCGTGAGCACATAGGGACGCCCTAAACAGCGATTGGCCTGCTCCATTGAACCCTCATGGATGTATTTTCGAATAGCTGAAGAACTCACATGCACGGCATCTTTGCCCAAAGAAAACTCCTCACTGCGTATCACCTCGATGCCTAATGCCCGTCCATAGCGCACATAATCGTCAAATCCTTCTTCCCGATTGTGTCCGAACCGATTGTCATAACCAATCACCAACTTGCTTACCTGTAACCGACGATGGAGTACATCACCCATGAATTGTTGGGCTGTCATACTCGCCATCTCTTGCGTAAAGGGCAATACCACGACCTGATCAACAGCAGTTGCTGACAGCAGTTGCAGCTTCTGCTCGGTCGTGGTCAACAGTTCGGGGACATAATGACTGTGTAACACTTGACGAGGATGCTTGTCAAACGTGATGACCAGGGACGACAATCCCGCATCACGAGCCGTCTTCACGACCTGATGTATCAAGAATTGATGTCCCAAATGCACCCCATCGAAGAATCCAATGGTTGCCACACAGTGGCTCGTTAGAACAGTTTTCTCATCCAATATCATGGTTTTCATATCCTTACCACGCATTTAACCAATCGTTACCTGTAGTCTCGTGCATCACCAAGATGCCAAGCTGTGCGGCCGATTCACAGTTTTCTTTCACGTCATCAATAAAGAGTGTCTCTGCTGCTTGCAGCTGTGAGTGCCTTAACACGGCCTCAAAAATCATACGATTGGGTTTCGTAAGCTGCAACTCGTACGACAGATAGATGTCTTCGAAATAATCGTTTACCCCCAGATTGTGATAGGGAAAGAAATCTTTCACGCATTTCTTCCAGTGCATGTCATTGGTGTTGCTCAACAAGAAAAGTCGATATTCTTTCTTCAAGTCAACCAAACGTTGCTTTTTCTCATCAGGAATACCCAACAAAAGTTGATTCCATGCCCAGACTATTTCCTCATTCTCGGCTTTGCATCTGCTCATGCAGCGAACCTCATCACAAAACTCTTCCGTCGTCATTCGGCCCGTTTCAATGTCAAAGAACAAATCAGCCGTGCGATGATCCCGAACATAAGAGGCAACGTTTTCTGCCCCTATCTGCTCAAAAGCACGCACGCAGCGCTGTTTATCAAGCCCTACAAGCACGCAACCCAGGTCAAATATAATGTTCTTGACGTTTCGTTTCATGTTTTTCTTGCTCTTAATCGTTTCGTCCATCGCCACAGTTCACCCACCCAAAGCACGACAGAAGTAAAGATAATGATGCCCAACCAATCACTGAGCGACAGCGGTACGGTGCGGAACATCTTACCTCCGAAGGTCACGATGAGCCACTGTCCCAAGATAACCAACAGCAACACGAGCAGTAGTCCCTTGTCTTTCCACAGATAACGGAATGCCGAATGATTAGAACCGAGCGTCTTTGCATTGAACAGGTTCCATAATTGAATCATCACAAAGGTTGTGAAGAAGATGGTCAACTCACGCATACTGATGCCTTGCGACACATTACGTTCACAATAAATGAGCATGGCAAACAGGAAAACAAAGAAGGTTACGCCGCAGAAAAGAATGCCTTGGCGCATCTCTTTATTAAGAATGAACTCGTTTTCCTTACGCGGTTTGTCTTTCATCACCTCGCGTGAAGGAGGCAAAGAGGCCAATGCCATGGCTGCAAAGGTATCCATCAAGAGGTTCACCCACAATATCTGCGTCACCGTGAGCGGCATCTCCACACCGATGAAAGCCCCTCCAAGAACAAGAAGTAGTGCAGTGATGTTAACAATAAGCTGGAAAAACAGGAAGCGTTGGATGTTCTTATACAACGATCGACCCCACATCACGGCATGCGCGATTGAGCCAAACGAGTCGTCGAGCAACGTCATGTCGCTGGCTTCCTTAGCCACACTGGTTCCCGACCCCAACGACAAGCCCACATGAGCATAATGCAATGCGGGCGCATCATTGGTCCCATCGCCCGTCACAGCCACCACTTCTTTGCGCTTTTGCAGCATTTCCACAAGTCGTTGTTTATCGGATGGACGCGCACGCGACATTACTTTGATAGTATGAGCACGTTCGTATGCCTCTTCATCCGACAGCGCATTCCACTCTGGACCAGTCAGTGCGGCTTCCAAAGGCGTATCATCATGCCAGACACCTATCTGCCTTGCTATCTCAATGGCTGTGGCTTGCGTGTCTCCCGTCACTACCTTCACCTCGATACCCGCTTGCTGACATTGGTTAACAGCACTTGGAACATCCCCGCGAACAGGATCACTAATCGCTGCAACGCACTGCAAAGAGAGATTTTGCAAGTGATTCTTTATTTGGATATTCGATAGCACATCTTCTTCAAGTTGCTTGCAAGCAAATGCCAAAGTGCGCATGGCCTTGTGCTGATAACCCAACAAAGTAGACTGATAGGATTGTTTTTCGGCTTCAGATAAGGTACAGAAATTCATCACTATCTCTGGTGCTCCCTTAACAAAGAGATACTTCTTGCCACCCATCTCTGCAACGGTTGCCATGTACTTGTTTTCTGTTGAGAATGGCAACTGCGCTATCATTGTGGCTTGGTCACGAATGGTTTGATAGTCAACACCATGTTTTTGCAGCCATGTCAGTAGGGCTATTTCCGTTGGATTACCAATTCCAGCACCATCTTCTCCCAACTCTGCTGTTGTATTCAGGGCGATAGCTTGAGCCAGTACATCGTGTTCAGACACCTCCGTAACGACAGAAGAGCCAGCCATCTCCATGACCGTCATCTTGTTTTCCGTCAAGGTTCCCGTTTTATCGGTGCAGATTACCGTCACTGCCCCCATCGTTTCACACGCATGCAGCTTTCTAACCAGGTTGTTGCTCTTCAACATCCGGCGCATGTTCAGTGCCAAACTCAAGGTTACGGCCATGGGAAGTCCTTCGGGTACGGCCATCACTATCAGCGTTACAGCCATCATGAAATACTGCAACACCACCTCGGTCATCTTGAAATAATCAGTGCCTTGCCATACGGCATCGTTGACAAGGATGTCGTGAATGAGGAAGATGATGAAGGCAGCAACAGCCACTGCCGATCCAACTACTGAGATGAGTTTAGCCAATTTGGTTAATTGGATGTCTAAAGGTGTTTGAGTATGCGTTATTTCGCTTGAGTTGCGGGCCACCTTACCAATCTCCGTAGCATCGCCAATGGCTGTGACAATGGCTGCACCACGGCCATTCATGACCATCGTACTGCGCAAGACCATGTCATGAGGGTAGGTTTTTTCATGCTCTTCATCATCCTCGTCATCGCCCATGTCAACACCCTTTGAACAGATGGGTTCGCCCGTTAACGACGATTCGTCTATCAACAAATCAACGGCCTTGACGAGTTTTCCGTCGGCAGGTATCTCGTCACCCACCTCGATAATCATCAAATCGCCCACTACCACATCCTTTCGAGGAATCTCAACGACATGCCCATTGCGTCGAACCTTCACCAACGTCTCTTCATTCAGCGCATTTAGAATGTTGAATTTCTTGGCAGCATCCCGCTCAAAGTAAAAGCCTACGCTGGTTGCAAAGAAGATGGCAACAAAGATACCAATGGTTTCTATAAAGTTCTGTTCAACGAAAGCCAACGCCAAAGATACAGCTGCAGCAACCAAAAGCACTTGAATGATGGGATCGCGATACTTGTCCAAATACAATTTCCACAATGAGGTTGTGGGAGGTGGCGTCAGTATGTTTTCTCCAAATTTTACCCTGTTAGCCGCCACTTGGTCATCTGTCAGGCCAGCATGATAGGCCCTTTCGTTTTTAATGTCTTGCGTATTCATAATCTGTGCAAAGTTACTTGAATTCAAGAGCATAGCAAAATAAAAACAACGATTCCTCTTGGCTCATTTTACTAATAATTGTAAAAAGATGCTACAACTTCTTCATTCCGTCAATTATTCGGTTGAAAAAGTATAACTTTGAAACATCATTGACGATTCACTACGCCGTCATAACTAAAAACAAAAAAGGCACATGAGCTTTTACTCACCTAATTTGTCTATACGGCAGCAAGGACACCATGTACAGAACTACCCATAAATAACCAAGATTCCGATGAGAAAAAGACTTAAAATCTCATTCATTACTGTCACCATCGTAGTGCTACTAGCACTCGTTGGTGGCAGTATATACATGATAGAATACTCCCTGAGGCGCCCTTACCCCATCAACGTGTCCTACAAAGACCGTTTTGCGCACGTCATCAATGACAACCCAGAGATTAAACCCTGGATAGACAGTCTGACCCAAGGCAACCTCATCCATGACACCCTGGTAGCGATGCAAGACGATGAACAACATCATGCCGTCTTCGTTTATGCGCCACAACCCACACGCAAGACGGCTATAGTGTTGCATGGGTACCACGATACTCATGCGAGCATGATGCAGATAGCCCACATCTATGCCCGGATGGGTTACAACGTGCTGCTACCCGACCATCATGCGCATGGCTGGAGCGAAGGCGAGATGGTACAAATGGGATGGAAAGAGCGTCACGACGTGCTGCGCTGGATGGCCATTGCCGACTCGCTTTTCAGCGATTCAACCGGCCATTCCGAGCAAGTGGTACACGGTATCTCCATGGGAGCCGCACTCACCATGTGCGTTTCGGGTGAGGACACCCCCGACTATGTCAAGTGCTTTGTGGAAGATTGTGGTTACACCAGCGTGTGGGACGAGTTCAAAAACGAACTGAAAACACAGTTTGGGCTACCACCTTTCCCCCTACTCTACACGGCCAGCGCACTCAACAAGCTGGTGTACGGATGGTCGTTCGAAGAGGCTTCGCCCTTGAAGCAGGTGGCCAAATGCAATAAACCCATGCTCTTCATCCATGGCGACCGCGACACTTACGTGCGAACCGATATGGTTTATCCGCTTTACAAGGCCAAATCTCAACCTAAACAGCTATGGATAGCCAAGGGTTCCAAACACGCTGAGAGCTACCAGGACCATCGACAAGAATATACGGAGCTTGTCAAGAAATTTGTCAGTCGATACATTCCGTGACAACCCTCGTACATTCTTGCCAATCTTCCAGCCATCCCATTCCGCACCGATGATTGGCCTGGAGTAACTTCTCACATAGGAAAGATCCGATGAAATCTTTATTTTTGAAGTCTAACAACGCGGTCATCGGCATCAAAACGGATGTGTTCACTTTCGATGAAATGGTGCAAAGTGCCATTTTCAATGAGCTGTTTCGTCGTCCCAGTGTGTAGCTTTCGTTGATTATCCAGCAGCCATATCTCGTCTGTTATCTGTAAAGCCAGCTCGATGTCATGGATGGATAAGAACACGGTCTTATCCAACTCGTGTGCCAATCGGGCCAACAGGCGTAGCGTGTCCACCTTACTTTGGAAATCAAGAAAAGCCGTTGGTTCGTCTAAAATGATGATGGGTGTTTGCTGTGCCAGGGCTTTTGCTATCATTACCTTTTGGCGTTCACCGTCGCTTAGGCTCGAAACATTGCTTTCAGCCAACTGCTCGATGCCCGCCAGTTGCATGGCATTCGAGACAATTTTACGGTCTTCGGCCGACAAAACGCCCCAAAATCCTGTGTAAGGCGTGCGTCCCAACCCCACCAATTCGGTTGCAGTAAGATTCCGAATGTCCATTCTTTCCGTCAGAACCACGCTGATTTTCTCGGCCAATTCGTGATAGGACAGTCGTTCCAAAGGCGTTCCATGAATATAAATTTCGCCCGCTATGGGCGGTATAAAGCCCGCCAATGTGCGCAAAAGAGTGGATTTACCCACACCATTTCGCCCCAGCAAACAGGTCAACCGTCCGCTGTTCAGAGTAGCGTTGATATCCGATACGACCGTGTGTTTGCCGTATCCGATAGACAAATTGTATAATTGAATGGTCTGCATGTCTGTTGCAAAGATAGCGATTTACGCAAAATATAACGTTCGTAGCTCGTCAATTCTTGCTAAAAAGCGTATCTTTGTCCGTACTTATGTCACCACAATCGGCTATTTCAGAACTCAAACGTCAGAAGTTGTTGCTCCAATTGGAGTATGCAACAGAGAAGGATGCTTTCCGTAAGCAGACCGAGATGATGGGTATAACCAGGAAGGTGAAGCGCGGTGACGCGTGGTTTCCCGTCCGCGTAGGCAAGAGTTTTTACAACTCGCTCAATCAGTTGGCAGTTGAAGTGTTTCGTCCTGTCGATGAAGAGATTAGTCACAATTTTGAATACGGACGACCAGTTGCCTTTTTTCAGATGGTTCAGAAAGCAGGAAAACACGATGGAATGGGCAAAAATAATCTATCCGTTGCTTCTAAATCACTTTCTTATTTCCCCGTCACGGGTATGGTGAGCTATGCCGACAACGACCGAATGGTGGTGACATTGCCTGACAATGGCATGGTTACCTCTATCCAAACGGCCGAGCAAGTGGGCGTACAACTGTTCTTTGACGAGACTTCTTATCGGTTGATGTTCGATGCCTTAGACCGCGTGATGAATGCCAAAGACAACCGATTGGCCTATCTTCGCGACCTTTTTTATTCGACTTCGCAGACTGCCGGACGCTTTTCTTTTGACGACATTCGGTTTCCTTGGCTCAATGACCTGCAGGCAGAAGCCGTAAACAAGGTGTTGAAAGCCAAGGATGTGATGGTGGTTCACGGCCCTCCGGGTACCGGAAAGACAACCACACTCGTAGAGGCAATCTACGAAACCCTCAAGCGTGAGAGTCAAGTTTTAGTCTGTGCGCAGAGCAATATGGCGGTCGATTGGATTAGTGAGCGGCTTGTTGACCGAGGCGTGAACGTGCTTCGCATCGGCAATCCCACACGAGTGAATGACAAAATGCTGTCGTTTACCTACGAACGTAGGTTCGAATCACATCCCGATTATCCGCAATTGTGGGCCATACGCAAAGCCCTTCGGCAACTCAAACAGCATCGTAAGGCTGCCGGTTCTGGCTTTCATCAAAAGGTGGAACGCCTCCAAGAGCGGGCAACCGAATTGGAGATACGCATCAAAGCACAGCTTTTTGGAGAAGCAAGGGTCATCGCTTCCACCCTAACAGGTGCCGCTAACCGTCTTCTGGTGGGACAAAAATACCAAACATTGTTCATTGATGAGGCTGCACAAGCATTGGAAGCCGCCTGCTGGATTGCCATTCGGAAGGTTCACCGCGTGGTGTTGGCAGGCGACCACTGCCAGTTGCCGCCAACAATTAAAAGCATTGCCGCCTTAAAGAGTGGTCTGGACAAAACGCTCATGCAACGCATTGTAGAGAATAAACCAGAAGTAGTGACGATGCTTGGCATGCAATATCGCATGAATGATCAGATTATGCGCTTCTCAAGCGACTGGTTTTATCACGGAAAAGTTCAGAGTGCGCCAGCTATTAAGTATCGGGGAATCTCGGATTATGATGTTCCCATCCAGTGGATAGACACCGCCGAACAGGCAGAAAACGCCCATTTCATCGAAGAATCTGCATCGAACGCACCGACATTTCAGGAACGTTTTGTGGGTGAAAACTTCGGCAGAATCAATGAAGATGAAGCTGAATTAACCCTCAGCACTCTGGAACAGTATTTCAATAAGATTGGTAAACAACGTTTATTGGACGAAGCTGTCGACGTAGGTATCATCTCTCCGTATCGCGCACAAGTGCAGTATTTGCGCCGACTCATTAAAAAACGTCCCTTTTTCAAGCCCTTTCGTCATCTCATCAGCGTGAACACGGTTGATGGTTTTCAAGGACAGGAACGAGATGTCATCCTCATTTCGCTGGTCAGGGCAAACGATGATGGACAGATAGGCTTTCTTCGTGACCTGCGGCGGATGAACGTTGCCATGACCCGAGCCCGCATGAAACTCATCATCTTAGGACATGTTCCCACGCTGGTGCGCCATCCTTTCTATAAAAAACTATATGACTATACGCAGAGTCTGCAACAAGATTCACTTTGGTAAACATGTTATAAATCACTAAACACTATATATTATGTTAGAACGTGACTACATTATGCGGCTTATCCGCGAGTTTCTGGCAGCCCTGGCCCGACTGTTAGAGAAGAAAGAAGTGACGGCCAAGCACGAGGAACTCAAGAAACTGTACGACCAATATGTTGGTCCTTACACCTTCTACCATCTGGCCCCGGTGGAAAAAGTCATTGAGACCCTTGACCAAGAGGATGAAGAAAAGCGATTCTATAAGATGGAAATGCTGGCCGAACTCTATCTGGCAGAGGCTGACATGGTGTCGAAACCCGAAGGCGACCTGTTGCTTAAGAAGTCTTTTGCGCTGTTCGATTTCCTTGATCATTACAGCAAGATCTACTCTATAGACCGCCTCAAGAAGATGGATGCCATCCAACAAAGATTATCAAACAACAACAAAAACGAAACCAAAACAACCTAAAATGACAAGCGACAACTTCATGCGGTATGAAGGAGGATGGGGCTATCCGGGTTATCGGTCCGTTGACAGAAACCGACGGAAACCATCGTGAGACCTGCATTGACCGCATGTATTTCGATAAAAACGGCTTCATCAAACCCGTTAAGATGACCGTGGAGGGCGTAAAGAAGGTGAAGAAACGTAAGTAAAAAAGTTGAACAGCAAAGCAAGTGCTTGCTGATAGTAATTTAATTGCATTGACTTTGGGCTTCAAAGTCAATGCAATTGGCATGCAAACTCATTGAGATTGGCACTCAATCTCAATGAGTTTGTTTTTGTATCTATAATCCTTTGCTTTTCAATGAGTTGCCATATCGTTTTCAAACACATTGAACAGACTTTGACAACCATGAGGGTCAGATGCCCAAGGCTTCCCCTCGACCGAACGTATCTATCAAGTTACCATCGTACACCTCATGCTGCCACAAGGTCAGACCCGCTGGTAAAACGGGCGCTTTCGTACCTCCCGAAACCAGCAATCGACTGGTCTCCACACGTATTTCGTCCCACAGACCCGCATCGATGAAGCTCTGCAATGTCTTGGCTCCACCCTCTATCATCAACGATTGCACATGCTGTTGATGCAAATCTGCCATCAACCGAGGCAGCGTGATGCCGCTGAGCAGCACCAAGCGCAAGGGATTGGGGCCCGACCACTCACGCACCGTGAGGCGCGGATGCTCGCGTTCATCCGTTACACGACCAACAAGTATGGCATCATACTGCGCCCGCAACCGATGAACCAGCATCTGGGTGAATGGCGTTGACAATGCCAAAGCCTTGCCATCGGCATCCAAAAAACCATTGATGGTTTGGGCCCATTTCAGTAGGATATAGGGGCGTTCAAGCGTGTTGTACACGTTAAACTGCCGATTCAACGCACGGCACTCGTCGCCCAACACGCCAACCGTCACGTCAATGCCCGCATCACGAAGTCTCTGCACACCGCGTCCGTGCACTTGGGCAAATGGGTCAATGCAGCCACACACCACACGTTTCACCTGCTTTCTGATGATCAAATCGGCGCAGGGAGGGGTCTTGCCGGTGTGACAACAAGGTTCCAAACTGACATAGAGCGTGCTCTGCGACAGCAAAAGCTCATCAGCTGGACGGACAGATGCAAAGGCGTTGACCTCTGCATGAGCCTGTCCACATCGCACATGATAACCTTCACCCAGTATGCGGCCTTGATAAACAATCACAGCACCCACCATGGGATTGGGCTTGGCCAAAGCCCTACCCTGCCTGGCGAGTTGAAGGCAGCGCCGCATGTACATTTTATCGAGTTCTTCTTGGTTCATGTTCTTATTTTTTTAGTATATTTGTTGCCATGAAAAATTATCGGGAACTTTGGGAACAACTCACCCCTCTATACGATGAAACCGAAGCAAAAGCAGTGGTCAGAACGGTATTGGAGGTGCGTTTTGGATTGACACTCACCGATATTCTGTGTGGCAAAGTTAACGATTTATCGGCAGAAGAAGGTCGTTCTTTGGAGAAAATCATGCAGCGGTTGCGGCAAGCAGAACCCGTACAATATGTATTAGGTGAAGCTGAGTTTGCAGGTCGCAGGTTTAAAGTGGCACCGGGTGTGCTGATTCCACGCCCCGAAACGGAGGAACTTTGCATATGGATTGTCAGCGAACCAACACCAGCTGACGGGCAGCCCATCACGCTTTTGGACATCGGGACAGGCTCAGGATGCCTCGCAGTGACGCTTAGTTTGGACATTCCAGGTGCAGCTGTTTCGGCTTGGGACATCTCTCAGGATGCATTGCGCATAGCGAACGAAAATGCAAAGGCATGGGAAGCGCCTGTTTGTTTTGAACTTCAGGATGCCTTAGCGGCACCAAAAGACTCGATGAAATGGGACATTATTGCATCTAACCCACCCTATATCTGCCCTTCTGAAGCAGGGGAAATGGCGCAAAACGTGCTGAAATTCGAGCCATCCACGGCCCTGTTTGTCCCTCAAAGTGACCCACTGCTGTTCTACAAAGCCATCGCAAGTTATGCCATCAAAGCACTCAAATCCGGCGGAAAGCTGTATTTTGAAATCAATCCGCTATACAGAAACCAACTGGAAGAAATGCTCAAAAACGTAGGTTTCATCGATATTGAAATCCGAAAAGACGCTTTTGGCAAGGACAGAATGGCCAGAGCGAGCCGCCCTTGTCAAACCGAAAAGTCATGAAAACATTACGGATGATGAACGAAAAGAAAGAAATGACCGAAAAAGAGGCCTGGAACAAGCTGTCTGCCCTTTGTGCCAGAGCGGAACACTGCAGCGGAGAGATGGTTCGGAAGATGAGCCTTTGGGGCTTGGACAGTGCGGTTCAAGAGCGCATCATGGATCGACTGATTGCTGGGAAATACGTTGATGACGAACGCTACACGCGTGCGTTTGTCAACGACAAGATGACTTACAACCAATGGGGACGCCGCAAAATAGAGCAAGCCTTGTATCAGAAAGGGGTGCCGAAGGACGTGTTTAACAGGGTTCTCGATGAGATTCCAGACGAAGACTACATCGCTATTCTGCGGCCACTCATCCATCGAAAGTTGAAAACCGTTACGGGCCGTAATGACTATGAGCGCAGCATGAAGCTCATCCGCTTTGCCATGGGTAGGGGATTTGACATTGAACAGATAAAACAATGTATCGACCAAGCCGACGATTGGATGGATGATTAGTTTTATAAGCAGAATCCTTGACCTGATATCTCCCCGCACCTGTGTGGAATGCAGGCGGAGATTGACCGAAGGCGAACAGGTGTTGTGCGCCTCGTGCAACCTACATTTGCCTCGCACTCACTACGAAGACGATGCGTACGACAACGAGATGGCACAACTGTTCTGGGCTCGCATTCCCATTGAACGGGCTGCAGCACTGTTCTTTTATCAGGCTCGGTCGGAGGCAAGTCGCATGATTTACGCCCTGAAATATGGTGACCATCCAGAGATTGGCGAACAATTAGGATGTCTGACCGCTGAGGAATTTCAGGCTAAAGGATTCTTCAAAGGCATCAATTGCATCGTACCCGTCCCGCTGACGAAAGGCCGTGAACGCCAAAGAGGATACAACCAAAGTCTTGAAATCGCCAAAGGGGTGAGCCAAGTGTGCGGGTTGCCCATCATGAGGCATGTACTAAAACGTGTGAAGTTCAAGGACAGCCAGACGCATAAGAATCGGTTGGCTCGCACGGAGAATGTGGAAGACGCCTTTCAACTGGCCGAAAACGCGGGGTTGGTGGGCAAACATGTGCTGCTCATCGATGACATCGTGACCACCGGAGCCACCATCTGCGCCTGCGGAAAGGCACTGCAGCGGGATGGAAGGGTACACGTCAGCGTGCTTTCTTTGGGTTGGGCAAAAGGATAGAACTGAACGAATGGCACCAAAAAAGCCACTCATCCCTTTGGAATATAGGAGATTTCAACTATCTTTGCAATATATACTCAACAACTTACGATATGGAAAATAACACATTAAAAAGAGATTTTGCATCCAAATTATTACGCATTAAAGCCATCAAGCTACAGCCCAACGAGCCTTTCACGTGGGCTTCAGGCTGGAAATCGCCTTTTTATTGCGACAACAGAAAAACGCTTTCTTACCCAGACATACGCACTTTCGTGAAGGTAGGGATGGTGCATGCCATCTTGAAACACTTCCCCGAGGCTGACGTCATCGCAGGTGTGGCAACGGCAGGCATCCCACAAGCTGCCCTCATCGCTGATGTATTAAACATGCCTTTGATATATGTAAGAAGCAAACCAAAGGACCACGGACTGGAAAACCTAATCGAAGGTGAGATGAAAGAGGGTGCCAAGGTAGTGGTTATCGAAGACCTTATCTCTACCGGAGGCAGCTCTATGAAGGCGGTAGAGGCCATCAGAAAAGCCGGAGGAGACGTTGTTGGCATGGTTGCCTCTTACACTTACGGATTCCCTGTCGCTGCACAAGCGTTCACAGACGCCAACGTCAAGTTGGTTACCCTGACCGACTATGACCATGTAGTGGCTGAGGCACTGGCTACAGGATATATCCAAGAAAGTGACATCGAGTTGCTCAACGAGTGGAGAAAGGACCCATCCGGCTGGCGAAAGTAATTCCCCGTTTAGTAAAAATCATACATGCTACAAAATTATGTCAAGCAAATTTGAAAGTTCCATACGCGAGATTCCCTACTCACAGCAGTCTGTTTACAACATGCTGAGTGACCTTACAAACATTGAGAAGGTACGCGACAAAATACCGGAAGATAAGATTAAGGACCTAACCTTCGACGCTGATTCTATCTCCATCCATTCTCCAATGGGCGATGTACAACTAAACATCATCGAAAGAGACGAACCGAAGTGTATCAAGTTCGAGACGAAAAAGAGTCCAATCCCTGTCAATCTATGGATACAGATATTGCCTGTGACCGACCATTCGAGCAAGATGAAGCTGACGATGAAGGCCGAAGTGAACCCTTTCATCAAGGCTATGGTGAAAAAACCGTTGCAAGAAGGTATCGAAAAAGTGGCTGATGCCTTGCAAATGATACAGTATGAATAAGGTTAAAAGCAGGAGAAGAGATGGGATGAGGTGTCTGAAACGCATCCATAAAATGAAAAGAAAAGGAACATTCCTATTTCTTTTCCTGCCCCTATTGCTGTCATCGTGCGGAGAAAATCAGAACCAATACAGTTCTGTTCGGTGCTTCGTGGCGATCAACAACCAAGAACACAACGACGCAACGCTGGCCAGTGCGATGAACGCAACGTCGCCTGGCGTGTTTTGCTTGGTACAACAAACCATGAAAGGCGGTGCAACTTATTTCGCTTTCAAAAACAACCGAGGCAGCCAAAGCACGTCCATTTTCAACTCAAGAGACCAAAGAACGGCTCTTACCTTTGGCTATAACAATGGCGTAATAGTTGGCTTTGGCAACTTAGACTATCCTCCCGTCTTCTATGCTTACGACAATCAATGCCCCAATTGCTTCGACTGGCTCACGATACCACGCAGAAATTACCCTTTAACCCTGTCATCCAGCGGTATTGCAACGTGTAACAATTGTCACCGTGAATACAATATGAACACGGGAGGGAATATCATTAAGGGTTCTCGAGGTGAGAAAAATTACCTCACTCGCTATGTTGCTTCCACGTCGGGGCCATTCGGTTTGTTGACCATACACTGTAACCATCCAATATTAGCCGTCTTTCACACTAACAAACAACCCTTATATGTCTGGCAGCATATAAGGGTTATT
>CAKOVA010000005.1 GCA_934120735.1 uncultured Prevotella sp. | reverse complement strand
GGACGTGCTGACCTGGGACAAACCGGTGGCTGGCATTCTCGTTTTGCTGAGCGCCTATATTATTACCAGAAAGAACGTGGAATGACAAACCACTGAAACACTTTAAAATCGTACAAACCACACCCATGCTCATCGTTCACAACCGACTGATACCCTTCAAAAATTATGATGCCATCAACATTTTAGGAATGTTGTTTTGCCGCAAAGGAACGACCATCACGGCCGACCTTATTCAGCATGAGCGCATCCATACCCGACAGATGATTGAACTGGGATTTGTATTCTTCTACCTCTTCTACGTCATCGAGTGGCTCATTCGCCTGCCAATGAGGGGGCGCGCCTACCTCAACATTTCATTCGAGCGCGAGGCGTACAGGCACATGGACGACCCCAACTATTTGCTCAACCGACGCCCTTATGCTTGGGCGCGCTATCTGAAAAATCCAAGCAAACCTCGCACGAAACCCACCAAAAAATCGAATTAAAAACGGGGCTCACAGCCCCCATGGATGGCATCCCACAAAGGCCGCCAACCAACAACATTGACTTTGGGCATCAATGTCTATGAGTTTGGATCCCAAAGTCATAGACATTGACCTCCAAAGTCAATGCTATTAGTTTCACAAGGCAAAAAAGAAGAGAAACAAGGAAATGTTTTACTTCAACAGAAGCAAATAACAAGCTTTGTATCAATTGGTTTATAAGACGTACGGTATCAGCAAATCATCACCAGCCAACGACACTTTCAAGCGATACTTATCGGTGTACTCCACATGCATGAGTTGTTTTGGGTCGGTTGATTGCGGCTCGGTCAACGCCAAGGCCACATGCCCCATGGTACGGCGGAGGTTGAGTTCGACACAAGGATGGATGCACAACTCCTCGCGATCCTCCATCCGAACCACCATCATGTCGATGCCAAACGGCCCCACATATTTGCCTTTGAAGAGCGAACCTACCAGCGAGATGACATGCGCCTGAATGAAATCGAGCAATTCGAGAGGCACATACCGCGCCATCATGTCGCGCTTCACCGCCTCCGAAGCGATGACGTTACCCGTATAAGCGCCATGAACCGTCGAGAACAGTGACAGACCAAGGTATGCCACACGGCCGTTGTCCATGGCCATGAATTCCATTCCAAAATCACAGACCTTATTATATTGCGGTTCTATCATGATGCCACCCTGCTTCTTGATGAGGTTTCGGCACCACCCTTCAACATGACCACTGAAATCATGGTCTACATATCTCAACCCCCTGCCGCTACTGCTCCAGGGTGCCTTCAATACAAATCGCTCGCCATCTGCCATGAGCAGGTCGGCCAACTGGGCGGCATCGCCCGAGAAAAAAGTGCTGGTTCCTACAAAACGTTCGTGTGAAGCTGCAAGAACAGGTAGCAAATGGGTTGCAGCGAACGTGCGACTGCTCAGTTTGCGCATAGCATCCAATTGCTTGGCCGTGGGCACTGTTTGTCTGAACGTCGCGTTGGACGACACTAAATAGTGACACAAAGCCCTGTTCCACCCCCAAGGTTCGACCTTCACCGTGGAGAAATCGATGGGAACGCGGCACAAATCGGCATGCGAAATAAACAACACATCATGCACCAAACCACCAAGACGGCGTGCCGATTCGAGTGCAGCCGACACGTCATCCACCAGCACCATGTCACCATCGTCAGCCCACAGAGCCGGCAGATAGCCCAGGTCGGCACGCAATTCGCGTGCAGCATGCGGAGCCGTGAAAGCATCCATGTTGGACGCCAATGCTACATCGTGATCTGGATTGAAGATATGTAATTTCATTGTCAGAAAGCCTCATTCTTTTAACTGGGTACAAAAATAATAAAAAAAGATGATATTTTGCAATATAGAGTTTGCAATTATAGAAATAAATAGTATCTTTGCAGTGACGATTATGCAATTTAAAAGGATTTAGAAATGGAATCTTTCTTCCGCACTCATAAGAGCCTTGTAGAGCACACCAAAGCGCCAGTTCGACGCAACCTCATGGATGAGATCGACTGGAACGACCGCTTGATTGGCATCAAGGGAACACGAGGTGTGGGAAAGACCACATTCTTGTTGCAATACGCACAAGAAAATTTTGAGAGTACTGATCGCCGCTGTCTGTACATCAACATGAACAACTTCTACTTCCAAGGCTGCGGAATAGATGATTTTGCGAAGCAATTTGTTGAGCAGGGCGGTAAGGTGCTGCTCATAGACCAAGTGTTTAAGCAGCCCAACTGGAGTGAGGAGCTAAGGCGATGCCACGACCGTTTTCCGGAGTTGAAGGTGATTTTCACTGGCTCGAGCGTGATGAGGCTCAAGGAAGAGAATCCCGAACTGAACGGCATCGTAAAGAGTTACAACCTGCGAGGGTTCTCGTTTCGCGAGTTTCTCAACCTCAAAACCAACAACCAGTTTGCATCCTACACACTGGACGAGATTCTCACGAATCACGAACACATCATCAAGCAAATCCTGCCAAAGGCCAGTCCGGCGAAATACTTCATGGACTATATCCACCATGGCTTCTACCCTTTCTTCCTGGAGAATCGCAATTTCTCGGAGAATCTGCTGAAGACCATGAACATGATGACAGAGGTTGACATTCTGCTCATCAAGCAAATCGAACTGAAATACCTCACAAAAATCAAGAAGCTGTTCTACCTGTTGGCCACTGAAGGGCAGTGTGCGCCTAATATCAGCAATCTGGCGCACGAGATACATACCAGTCGCGCTACGGTGATGAATTACATCAAATACCTGGCCGATGCCCGATTGATTAACATCATCTATCCCATGGGCCAAGATTTCCCGAAGAAGCCCAGCAAAGTGATGATGCACAACACCAATCTGCAATATGTCATCTATCCGAACAAGGCAGATACACAAGACTTGATGGAGACTTTCTTCGTGAACTGCATGTGGAAAGATCACGCAGTGAACCAAGCTGGCAAAGACCGTTTCTACCTGGTTGACGGCAAGCAGAAGTTCAGAATTTGCGATGCAAAGAGCGAACATAAGATACATTATAGCAGTGATACCGTCTACGCCCGATACAACACTGAGGTGGGACAAGACAACCGCATCCCCCTATGGCTGTTTGGTTTTCTATATTGACAGGCGACAGAGGGGCGAATCAAGACAAGCGAACAAATAAATACAGCAACAAAAGAACAAGAGTAATAGTAGAGAATTAAAAGATTCATACGAAACATTTATTCATATTTTATTTATAACAAAATGGCAAAAGAAAAAAAGTTTATCACTTGTGATGGTAACGAAGCCGCAGCTCATATCAGTTACATGTTTTCTGAGGTAGCTGCCATCTACCCCATCACACCGTCTTCTCCTATGGCCGAACATGTTGACACATGGGCTGCCAAGGGACGTAAGAACCTATTTGGACAAACGGTTACGGTACAAGAAATGCAATCAGAGGGAGGCGCAGCCGGTGCCGTGCATGGCTCTCTCCAATCAGGCGCATTGACCACAACCTATACAGCATCGCAGGGTTTGCTACTCATGATACCAAACATGTACAAGATAGCTGGCGAACAGCTGCCTTGCGTCATCAACGTTTCGGCGCGTACCGTGGCCACGCACTCATTGTGTATCTTTGGTGACCACTCTGACGTAATGGCTTGCCGTCAAACCGGTTTTGCCATGTTCTGCGCTGGATCCGTCCAAGAGGTGATGGACTTGTCGGCTGTTCCTCATTTGGCTACCTTAAAGACAAGCATTCCGTTCATCAATTTCTTCGATGGTTTCCGTACTTCACATGAGTATCAAAAAATTGAAATGATTGACGAAGAGGAAATCAAGAAATTGATTGACTATGACGACATCAAGCGTTTCCGCGACCGCGCACTGACACCAGAGCGCCCAGTAACTCGTGGTACGGCTGAAAACCCAGAGACATTCTTCACACATCGCGAAGCATGCAACAAGCATTACGAGGATGTGCCAGAAGTAGTAGAAGGCTATCTGAAACAAATCTCTGAGCTTACTGGTCGCGAATACCACATCTTCTCTTATTATGGAGCAGAGGATGCAGAGAACATTATCATCTTGATGGGTTCGGCTACCGAAGCCGCTCGCGAGGTGATTGACCACCAGTTGAAAGAAGGTAAGAAGGTCGGAATGATTTCGGTACACCTATATCGTCCATTCTCTGTTAAACACCTGTTGGCTGCAGTGCCAAAGACTGTTAAGCGTATTGCTGTGTTGGATCGCACGAAAGAGCCAGGTGCCGAAGGCGAACCGCTGTACTTAGACGTGAAGAGTGCTTTCTATGACGTAGAAAACAAGCCACTGATTGTGGGTGGACGCTATGGATTGGGTTCAGCTGACATCACACCAAGCCACATCATTTCCGTGTTCAACAACCTGGAGATGAACGAGCCGAAGAACCACTTTACGGTTGGTATCGTTGATGACGTGACCTTTACGTCACTACCTTTGCTCGAAGACATTCCTCTGGGAGCCGAAGGAACGTTCGAAGCTAAGTTCTTTGGACTGGGTGCCGACGGTACTGTAGGTGCCAACAAGAACTCTGTGAAAATCATCGGTGATAACACCAATAAATATTGTCAGGCCTACTTCTCGTACGACTCGAAGAAGTCAGGAGGTTTCACCTGCTCACATCTTCGCTTTGGCGATCAGCCCATTCACTCTACCTACAAAGTAATCACACCTAACTTTGTGGCTTGCCACGTTCAGGCATACTTGAGAATGTATGACGTGATTCGCGGTCTGCGCAAGAATGGTACCTTCCTTTTGAACACCGTATTTGAGGGAGAAGAGTTGGCCAACTTCATTCCAAACAGACTGAAGCGCTACTTTGCTCAAAACAACATTACTGTATATTACATCAATGCGACGAAGATTGCGCAAGAAATTGGTTTAGGCAACCGTACCAACACCATTCTACAGAGTGCCTTCTTCCGTATCACCGAGGTGATTCCTGTTGATCTTGCCGTAGAACAGATGAAGAAGTTCATCGTGAAGTCTTACGGAAACAAGGGACAGGACATCGTTGACAAGAACTACGCTGCTGTAGAACGCGGTGTAGAGTATCAGCAATTGACAGTTGACCCATCATGGGCAAACCTTGCAGATGACGAAGAAGCACCAGAAGAGGATGTTCCAGCATACATCAAGGAAATCGTACGTCCTATCAATGCACAGAATGGCGACTTGCTGAAAGTATCCGATTTCGTGAAATACGATATGGTTGACGGTACCATGCTGAATGGGTCGTCTGCCTATGAGAAGCGTGGCGTTGAAGCATTCAACCCCGAGTGGACACCCGAAAACTGTATCCAGTGTAACAAATGTGCTTACGTTTGTCCTCACGCAGCCATTCGTCCATTTGTATTGGATGAGGAAGAGGTGAAAGGTTTCAATGACAAGACCCTGGCTATGAAGGTTCCAAGACCGATGGCTGGCATGAACTTCCGCATTCAGGTAAGTGTACTCGACTGTGTAGGTTGTGGTAACTGTGCCGATGTCTGCCCTGGAAACAAACAAGGTAAGGCATTGAAGATGGTTCCATTTACACGCGATGAGAAGATGATTGAGAACTGGAACTACCTCACCAAGAATGTAAAGAGCAAACAACATCTTGTTGATATCCAGAGCAATGTGAAGAATTCTCAATTTGCACAACCCTTGTTTGAGTTCTCTGGCGCATGTGCAGGATGTGGTGAAACACCTTATGTAAAATTGGTTTCACAATTGTTTGGCGACCGTGAAATGCTTTCTAACGCAACAGGCTGTTCGTCTATTTACTCAGCATCACTGCCTTCAACACCGTACACGACCAATGCAGACGGTAAGGGGCCGGCCTTTGCCAACTCTCTGTTTGAAGACTTCTGCGAATTTGGTATGGGTATGGTAATGGGCAACAAGAAGATGCGTGACCGTCTTGCTCTCCTACTCGAGCAACTGGCAGAAAAAGAATGTGCTTCAAGCGAGTTGAAAGAAGCCGCACAGAAGTGGCTGGAAGTGAAAGATGACGCTCAAGGTTCTAAAGAAGCTACAGCCCAAATCAAGCCTCTCATCAAGGCAGGTGCAGAGAAAGGTTGTGACACTTGTAAAGAACTGATGACGCTGGAGCACTACCTCATCAAACGTTCACAGTGGATTATTGGTGGTGACGGTGCATCGTATGACATCGGTTTCGGTGGACTCGACCACGTTATCGCATCCGGTGAAGATGTTAACATCTTAGTTCTCGATACGGAAGTTTACTCGAATACGGGCGGACAGAGCTCAAAGGCAACACCACTTGGTGCCATTGCTCAATTCGCAGCCCAAGGAAAGCGCATCCGCAAGAAGGACTTAGGCTTGATGGCTACGACCTATGGGTATGTGTATGTAGCACAGATAGCAATGGGTGCCGACCAGGCTCAAACGCTGAAAGCCATTCGTGAAGCAGAGGCTTATCCCGGACCATCGCTCATCATCGCCTATTCACCCTGTATCAACCACGGCTTGAAAGCCAAGGGCGGCATGGGTAAGAGCCAGGCAGAGGAAGCTCGTGCCGTTGCTTGCGGCTACTGGCACTTGTGGAGATACAATCCTCAGCTGGCCGATGAAGGCAAGAATCCATTCGTACTCGACTCTAAAGAACCAGACTGGAGCAAGTTCCGCGATTTCTTATTGGGTGAAGTTCGCTACCTGTCTGTGAAGAAAGCATATCCTCATGAAGCCGATGAACTGTTCCAAGCTGCAGAGGATATGGCGAAACTGCGCTATAACAGCTATGTTCGCAAATCGCAAGAAGACTGGAGTATGTCAAATGGAGAAGTTGACAAAACTGCCAATGAGGATCCTAATACAGCCGAAGCTACAGAAAAAGTGGTAGCAAGTGAGCCGAAGGAGGATTCAAAGGCCGAGCATGTTGATGCTAAATCTTAAGTAAGAAACATAGCTCATCATATTTAGAAAAGAGGGAGTATCAGCAACATGATACCCCTCTTTTTTTCTTATTTTACGATGGAGTGAGGGTGATTGAATTATTTCCTG
Source organism: uncultured Prevotella sp. (assembly GCA_934120735.1). Lineage (GTDB taxonomy): Bacteria > Bacteroidota > Bacteroidia > Bacteroidales > Bacteroidaceae > Prevotella. The sequence continues at coordinate 50,078 of CAKOVA010000005.1, read as the reverse complement.
GCTTTCTAAGAATATGAATATAGGAGTGTATTCTATCTTGTGCAGCAAAATTTGGGGCGTAATTCATCGCATACAGCACTTAAACATATCTAACGAACAAAACTTCTGTATAGATTTAAGGCTCATTTGGCATGAGAACCAGTTAATTGAAGTCTTACGGGCACACTATCTGTTAACAAAATTTAAAGGCGGCAAAAAGTATTGTTGGGTGTCCGTATGCTGCATTCTTTTTTTGTATCTTTGCAAGCAAATAAAAACATACTAAGTCGTTTCTCTTCTGAAACGCAGAAATTTCTATCAACACTTATTATACAACAATGTATAGCAAAGACGAATTATCATCTAAAGATATCCAGGAATTGTCGGATATCGCTCAAAAATTGGGTGCCGAAATTGACGAAAACAATACGCCAGAAGAAATCATATATTCAATACTCGATAAACAAGCAATGTCAGAAACAGATGAAAACGCCACAGGTACCAAGCGACGTCGTATTCGCATACCGGTACGTGAAACTGACAGAGTGTACTCGGTGAATGGGAAAGAAGGTGAGAACTTCGACCTGAAAAAGAAAAAACCAGCAAGCGAGCCTGCTTCCTTATTCAAAGAGGACGACAAGACCAAAGAAGATACTTCGTCTAAAGAAGAGAAGGAATTGACTCCTGAAGAAGAACTTGCAGCCATTCCTAAGCATAGGGGAAGAAAGACAAAACGCGAGCTTGAACTTCTTGCAATGATTGATGCCAAGAATGAAGAAAACCGTGAAGATACGGAAAAGCAAAAGAAAGAGATAGACGATAACGACGATACCGAAGATTCACTCTCACCAGGAGAACATGATGAGGTGAATGAAAAAGATTCTGAGAACGCGGAAGAAGAGGCTTCAGAGGCAAACTCAGAAGACACAATTCATAAAGAATCTGGTATGACCAACTTATTGGAACGCTTACAAGCGAAGGTGAATGCGCACAACGAAAACGAGCAAGAACGTCGCGAGGCCATCGCAGAAGGTATTTGGGAAGGAGATCCTGCTGATGGTACTGATTTCATTGTTGTGCAAGACTTGCCAATTTTGGATCAAGGAGCCGTACCCAGTTATGACATGTTTGACAATCCAACCACGCCCGTCATGCCATCGGCTTCATACCAAACGCCTGTAAACACGAACGCTTCCAACCAGCCTGCATACGACTTTTCTGACATTATTGAAGCAAATGGTGTCCTGGAAATCATGCCAGATGGCTATGGATTTCTGCGTTCAAGCGACTATAATTACCTATCTTCCCCTGACGATGTGTACGTGGCCAGCTCACAAATCAAGAAGTATGGCTTGAAGACAGGTGATGTGGTACAATGTCATGTACGCCCTCCACATGACGGAGAGAAGTACTTCCCACTGACCAACATCGACAAGATCAACGGAAGAAACCCAAATGAGATTCGTGACAGAATACAATTTGAACATCTCACTCCGCTCTTCCCAGAAGAGAAATTCACACTCTGTGGCGACAAAGCAACGACCAATCTGTCTACAAGGGTGGTCGACCTCTTCTCTCCTATCGGAAAAGGACAGCGCGCACTCATTGTGGCACAACCCAAAACCGGTAAGACCATCTTGATGAAAGACATTGCCAATGCCATCGCTGCCAACCACCCCGAGGCTTATTTGATGATGCTTTTAATCGACGAACGGCCAGAGGAAGTGACCGACATGGCGCGAACTGTGAATGCAGAGGTCATCGCATCCACGTTCGATGAACCTGCAGAACGACATGTTAAGATTGCAGGAATCGTGCTTGAGAAAGCCAAACGGATGGTTGAATGTGGGCATGATGTGGTGATATTCCTTGACTCCATTACCCGTTTGGCCCGCGCCTACAATACTGTAAGCCCTGCATCAGGCAAGGTATTGACGGGTGGTGTGGACGCAAACGCATTACAAAAGCCGAAACGATTCTTTGGTGCAGCCCGCAATATAGAAGGTGGTGGATCACTCACCATCATCGCTACAGCCTTGATTGATACGGGCAGTAAGATGGATGAGGTAATCTTCGAAGAGTTCAAGGGTACCGGCAACATGGAACTTCAATTAGATCGGTCACTTTCTAACAAGCGCATCTTCCCGGCTGTCAACCTGGTTGCATCGAGCACCCGTCGTGACGACTTGCTACAAGACAAGACCACATTGGATAGGATGTGGATTCTGCGCAAGTATATTGCCGACATGAACCCAATTGAAGCAATGAACTCAATTCATGACAGAATGATAAGAACCCACAGCAATGACGAGTTCCTGATGTCAATGAACTCATGATAATGAACGAATATATTGAAATAAAAGGTGCCCGTGTCAACAATCTGAAGAACATCAGCATCAATATTCCCCGAAATCAATTTATTGTTATAGCCGGCCTATCGGGTTCCGGCAAATCATCCTTGGCCTTCGACACATTATATGCCGAAGGCCAACGTCGCTATGTAGAATCACTTTCCTCCTATGCAAGACAGTTCTTGGGGCGCATGAGCAAACCCGAATGTGACTTCATCAAGGGACTGCCACCAGCCATAGCCATTGAACAGAAAGTGATTTCTCGCAATCCTCGAAGCACAGTTGGCACGTCAACCGAAATATACGAATATCTACGTTTGCTATATGCACGCATTGGCAAGACATACTCCCCCACCAGTGGCGAAGAGGTAAAGAAGCATTCAACTGACGACATCGTCAACTGTACGCAACAATATTCTAAAGGAACCAAGTTTGCCATCCTGGCTCCATTGCACCTGATTGAAGGTAGAACGCTGGAAAAACAACTTGAAATGGAAATCCAGGAGGGCTACACTCGTCTATGGTTCAAGAACGATTTCGTGCGGATAGACGACTTTCTGGCGGACAAAGATGCGTTGGAAAAAGCAAAGATTGACGAGATTTTCCTGTTGATTGACCGCCTATCTGTTGACGACGCCAAGGATGTCATCTCCCGATTGATAGACTCTGCAGAGACTGCCTTCTACGAAGGACGTGGCGAATGCCAATTGGTGTTCTTCCCCTCCAACATTACTTATGAGTTTTCCATGCGTTATGAAGCTGACGGTATGACCTTCGAGGAGCCCAATGACAACATGTTTTCATTCAATTCTCCTTTGGGAGCATGCCCCACTTGTGAAGGGTTTGGTAGCATCATTGGCATTGATGAAAAACTGGTCATTCCCAACTCTACCCTCAGCGTCTACGATGGTTGTGTACAATGTTGGCACGGCGAAAAGATGGGCCAGTGGAAAGATGAGTTCTGTCGACGCGCGAAACGAGACAATTTCCCGATATTCAAGCCCTACCTGGAGTTGACAAGAAAAGAGAAAGACATGCTGTGGCATGGCTTACCATCCGACATGCACGAAGACGGGCGTGACCGAGTGAGCATTGACGCCTTTTTCCAAATGGTGAAAGAGAATCAATACAAGATTCAATACCGTGTGATGATGAGTCGCTATCGGGGCAGAACCACCTGCCCAACCTGCCATGGCACACGCCTGAAGAGAGAGGCCAGTTGGGTGAAAATCAACGGCATGAGCATCACTGACCTGGTAGAAATGTCCATCTCCAACCTCCATGCGTGGTTCAAACAACTTGCTTTGGACGATCACGATGCAGAGATTGGCAAACGATTGCTCACCGAAATCAACAACCGATTGCAGTTTCTCATTGACGTGGGACTGGGCTACCTCACTCTCAACCGCCAATCCAACACGTTGAGTGGCGGTGAGAGTCAGCGCATCAACCTCACCACATCGCTTGGAAGTTCCTTGGTGGGATCACTTTATATCCTGGACGAACCCAGCATTGGCCTGCATAGTCGCGATACAAAACGATTGATCGGTGTGCTAAAAAAGCTACAAGCATTGGGCAATACCGTCATCGTGGTGGAGCATGACAAGGAAATCATGCAAGCTGCAGACACCCTGATAGACGTAGGTCCCAATGCGGGTAGATTGGGTGGAGAGATTGTTTTCAATGGATCCATCAAAGATATTGACCGCAACAAGGAGCAATTTGCCAAACAATTCTCTCGCTCTCACACCATTCAATACCTCACAGGAAAAGAAACAATCGACAAACCCAGTTCTCGAAGGTCATGGAACATGGCCATCGAACTGAAAGGTGCCAGACAAAACAACTTGAAGGGAATTGATGTAAAGTTCCCGCTGAACGTGCTGGATGTTGTGACTGGCGTTAGCGGATCGGGTAAGTCAACCTTGGTGAAGGGCATTCTCTACCCCGCCTTAAAGCGACATTTGAATGAGGTAGCCGATCAGCCTGGCGAATATATTTCGCTGGAAGGCGACTGGAAACACATCGAGCATGTAGAGTTTGTCGACCAAAATCCTATAGGAAAGAGCACGCGCAGCAATGCGGCAACCTACGTCAAGGCCTACGATGCCATCAGACAATTGTTTGCCGAACAACCGCTTGCCAAGCAAATGGGCTTCTCACCTCAATACTTCTCCTTCAACACCGAAGGCGGCAGATGCGAAGAATGTAAGGGCGCAGGAACCATCACCGTTGAGATGCAGTTTATGGCCGACCTCGAATTGGAATGTGAAGCGTGCCATGGTCAACGATTCAAAAAGGACATACTGGATGTGCGGGTAGATGGAAAAAACATCAATGACGTGCTGAACATGACGGTTACAGAGGCACTTGAGTTCTTCAATCGCTTGAATGAGAAAACGGTGGTCAACCGATTGCAACCGTTGGATGACGTCGGATTGGGATACATCAAGTTGGGACAAAGCTCATCTACGCTTTCGGGTGGTGAAAACCAACGCGTAAAACTGGCTTACTTCATTGGACGCGAGAAGCAAGAACCTACCTTATTTATCTTTGACGAACCCACCACCGGACTACATTATCTGGACATCAAACGTTTGCTCTCGGCATTCGATGCATTGATAGAACGAGGACACTCCATCATCGTCATCGAACACAATCTGGATGTCATCAACTATGCCGATTACGTCATCGACCTTGGTCCGGACGGGGGTGACAAGGGCGGCTCATTGGTTGTTGCAGGCACACCTGAAGAGGTAGTCAACTGTGAGGCAAGTCTTACGGGGCAGTACCTTAAAGCTGATCAGTCGTAACAACCAACTGAACTCATCTCAAACGATATCATTCCCATTATTTCAGACAACCATGAATCGCAGCGAGCTATCCATCCTAATCCCTACCAACAACGATTGTTGCGTAGATTAGGTCAAAGCACTGGCTTGTCAAGCTGCGAACATACCCAAACTACACTATGAAATCATTGTGGTAGATGATGGCTCCACGCGCCCAGAAACCAAACTGCAAGCTACTGAAATCAATGCGTTGGACAACTGTAGGTTCATCAGTAGGAACATCAATGTAGGACGTGCTAAAATTCGAAATATACTTACTGTCATGGCGCGCCATCACTGGCTGCTGTTCCTGGACAGTGACATGAAAATCACGAGAGACGATTTCATTCTGCAATATCTTCAAGCCGACCGACAGGCAATGGTCATCTATGGCGGCAACTGCGTGCAACGCCCGATGAAACCTGCCGATGGAACGTTGAAATATCGTTATGAAGCTGCGGCTGAGGATTCACATTCGGCAGCAGAGCGCAACAAGTCACCCTATCAACAGTTTAACACGTCCAACTTCCTGGTGGCCAAATCGGTGATGGAGGCTCTTCCTTTTGATGACCGAATACAAACCTATGGCTATGAAGACGTGCTGTTTGGCAGGTCTTTGGAGGCAGCCGGCATCAACATTTACCACATTGACAATCCTGTTGGTTTTCAACAGTTTGAATCAAACATCAGCTTCCTGTCAAAAACGGAGGAAGCCATGTACACGCTCAACTTATACCACGAAGAACTGAAAGGCTATTCGAAAGTTTTGAATGCTTATCACAAACTTCGTCTTTTGGGACTGGCCCCACTCCTTCGGTGGCTCTTTCATGCCGCACAAACAAAGATGAAAACCAATCTGCTTGGTACCCATCCTTCTCTCTTCATCTACAAATGTTACAAATTAGGGCTTTACGCAACCATTGCACACGGTATGCATCGTGACAAGAAAGAAATAAAAGATTAAATCTTGCTGGATGTTCATTCAGGTGCTGAACTCTAAAGAAAATTGAAAAAATTGGCTTATTAGCGTAGGATGTAACGCATTGAACCTCAGGTGATTCCGTTGGGGTTCGAACCCAAGACCCACAGCTTAGAAGGCTATTCGAGTAAAATAATGCTACTTTCTGAAAGATAGTGAATTACAGTGATTGCGTTTTTGCCTTTATATTCGTTTTATTGCGAGGGAGTATTGTTTTTTTTTGCCTGTTGAAAGGCATGATTATTTATATATAATACCAGATATTAAGAATATTGGGCGGGTATCGGCATCTTGTATTGTAACCAATAATTTAGCAATACCTTTTCCTCCATTATCTTTAACGATTTGGGCTAAACGATAAGCCATTAACTTTGTATCAAGTTCAGCACTTCCATCAGATTTAATGATTGTTTTACTTCGTGGTATTATCATGTCATCATCATACTTATTACGCTTTTCGGTAACTTTCTCCGCTGTGTAAGTGCGAGAATTTTGGATAATCTCTGTTATCTGACCGATAGGAGTACATCCGTCAGGTACTTTTCCGTCTGTCACCTCGATGCCATTGTTTCTGAATAACGAGTAATCTACAAAAGTTGTTACTTCAAAACCCGGGTGTGTTACTGTCTTTGCGCATGATGCAAAAAGGACTGTTCCAAATAATAGGATTGCAATTTTTTTCATTTTCTATATATTATAACGTTACGTTTTTCTCTTAATAAACTATGATTTGTGCGCACTGCTGAGTATAGTTATGTTTGCTCACGAGAGATTGCGCCAAAGACTTTGTAAGCCTGTAATATGTCTTTTTTCTTAACTTCCTGCTCGGGGTATGATTGGTTAAGGGGTACGAGCCTGTAATTATCTTCATTCGTGGATGGAAGTATGGCACGGATAAATCGTTCTGACTTGGTGCGGACGAAGTAAATTTGTCCGAGTGTGATGCTGTCTGCTTGGCGTAGGAAGATAGTATCGCCAACGTTATATTTTGGCTCTGCGTCATGCCCGAAGTAATAGATACCTATGCACCCAGAGAAGTAAGGCACGGAAACGTATTCGATGACTGGGTAATTATCTTCGTTGAGGGTTGCGGTAGAATTAGCGGATATATTCAATACTGGCTGCTGGTCTGATTTGATACCGAAGATGTCTTTTCCGAGTATCTGTGTTATTTCCATGAGATAGCCAGGCTTGAATATCTGTGCGTTGAGCCTTGACGATAAAGCCTGTGGCGTTATGTCTAACTGTCTTGCCAGCCATGCGAGGTTGATGTGGTTAGCTTGCAGAGCTTTTCTAACTTCGTTCCCTGTCATACTCTATTTAGTCTGTTTTAATTGTGGCTTATTTCGTATTTAATTCAATGAGCGTTCCTTGCTCTATGTTCACGCAACCGAGTACGATGTCTATACGCCTTATGGAGCTTTTCGGTATTCGCATGGGGGCGTAGATGAGCGAGCCGTCAGGATGTGTTGCAGTGTTTGTGGAGTACGCCATAAGATATTCGCCCTCGTCACGTATGAGCTTCGTCACACGGTATTCTGTTGTTTCTATGACGTATGCCTTGCCGTTTACCAGTAGGTTGATATCGTCCACCCTGCGGACTGCCAAGATAGAGCCTGCTGGATATTCTACCATACTATCTCCGATGTGTCTTATGGCTGCCGTTGCTGACTTAAACCAATCCCCTGTGTTGACCATTTCCACGCTGTAACCGTTATTGTCTACTGATGCTCGAAACTCATTGTCGCCACCTACGGAGTAAATGTCATCGAAGAAGGGTATCATGTTCGCTTCTTTGACGGATGATACTTCGGGGCGCGCGCCGTTTTCGCATCTTGCCCTTGCCAGCGTGTTATCGCCTAACATGTCTGCATGTTCGCTCAACATCTCCCCTTCTCCATCGATTAACCAATTAAGGTTAAAGATGTCGTAAAATGCATCATTGAAACGCTTAATAAATTTATCTGTTAATACCTTCGGATCACCCTTCAAAGCTTTGGATATATTTCCTTCACTTGCCTTCATACGTAATGACAAGTCTTTCTGAGTATGAACAAGTCCTACGCTTCGTAAGAACTCAAAAGCCGTTTTAATGTTGTTGCTTTTATTCATAATAACAACTTTAATTGTTAATATAAGCTAAATTAACAAACATTCTTGCTACTTTTCTTGTTTATAGCAATTATACTTGTTATCTTTGCAATAGATTTCTGAAACAAAGATATAAATAAATTCTGAAACATACAATACCCTAAAAGGGGTAAAACTTAAAAAAGGACTGAAAAATGAAAACAAAGAAGACATTAGAAGAGAGAGTAATTGCTTACGCAACGAAGAGAAACATGGCACAGGAATGGGTTATAAACGCCATAAAAGAGAATGTAAAGTATTTCGAGGGTTACTCACCTGCAAAAGCATACGAAGCATGTATAACCGTAGCATAAAAGAAAGGAAGCCGCATTATGAAGACACTAAAATATAGCACGAGAGAGAGATTAACCGAGACTTTAAGATTAAAGTCTACGGTTACACGGAAGAAGGGATAAAGGTAGACAGGTTGGTCGGTGTTTCGGGTCTCGTACTTCTGATAGGAATAGAACAGGCAAACAAGCAGATAGAAAGAGCGTACAGGTCGGGCGAAGATAAATGCGTATGTAAGCTACGCAGGGGCTTGAAAGTTACGTATTACGTTCACTAAAAAGTTAGGGTGTTATCTGATAGGCAGACGGTAGGGTTCGAGTCCCTGACACTCGCAGCGTAGTCGGTACAGAATTTCATTCCACTTTGAGCCATCCGACAAAAATAAAAATGACTGAAACGATGGAGGTTTAGAATTGCACCAGAGCAATCGGGCTGTAGTGAGCCTTAATCACTACGGGTAAAGAGTAAAGGCTCGAGGGTGGTTCAAGTCCACCATTACCACGAGAGAGCTACACTTAACGTAGCGGTTCCCCTGCCTGATGGGGCTGTAAGTTGCAGGATTGCGATAATATCCAAACATAGCGATGATGCAGAGGCCAACCGTAGAAGCAAGCAGCCTGTCATTTTTTGAGGACAGGTCGAGGCAAGCAGCGGGGAAGAAAGTGACAAGGAGCTAAGTAACAGAAAAAACAGGCTGGCATCGTTGAACTCGATAGCATAGTGTGAAGAATAGTACCACAAACAGACCGTTGTAGGTCAGCCAGCCACGAAAAGTTTAATTAAAATTATTTTGATATGGAAGAGAAAGAAAAAGTACGTGATGCTCGTGTTTGTGAGGGCGTAGAAGAGTTGCAGGAAAGGTTGAAAGAGCTTTCAAAGGAGTTAGAAAGTCAAAAGCTACTGGTAAGCGCATATCGTAGAGAAGCGGAGCAGTACAAAGGTTGGTGGTTGAGAGAAACGAAGAAAAGAAACATGATGAAGGAAGACATCGAGGATATTAAAAAGTTGACTAACAAAATAACGGAAAGATGGTGAAAAGAAAAAAAGCAGTTATGCCTACACTGAAAGCAATGGAAGTAGGCGATACGGAGAGATGGCCGATTGAGCGTTTAGAGGTGGTAAGGGTCACGACGGGACGTTTGGCTGCCATGAAAAGAAGAGAGGGTTGGAAGTTGCAGATGAAGACAGCGGGGCTGGTGGTGGAAGTCACCAGGATGGCCTAAGGCTATACTATCTAAAGCGGAACATCGTCTGATGCTCGAGTATTGCAAGGGTTACTCCGATAAGGAGGTAGCCGATAAGCTGTGCAAGAGCTATTGGACGGTAAAGACGCAGAAAAAGACTATTTACAGAAAACTTGGTATCTCGAAAGATACGGAGTTATTGTGGTGGATGGTGTGCGAGAGGTTAAAGATAGATTTTGACCTCGGAGAGATACGAAAGCACGGTATCGAAATACTCTTTAGCCTTCTCTTTATTGTGATGCAGGTAACGAATAACGGAGGGGATTTGCGAAGATGTAGGATAGCGAGGCGTGCGAGAACTGAAATAAGGTCAGGAAATGGAAAATCGAATTACGGATAGCGAAAAGCTCCTGACCATCATGCGAGTGATGAATAACAAAACATTTGGACTACGGTTCAGCGAGAAGATTGTGGGCGGTCGCTCACGACTGGAAAGGCTTATCATTGCCGGAAAGATACGGGCGGAGAAAGGAAATGACGAAGCCCAGAACGGTAAATGGCTGGTTAACGCTGCCGATGTCCTAAGATATGCAAGAGTGAAATGAAAACAAAGGAAATTCAGAACCCTACCAATTTACAGGTATGGTACGAAGAGAACAAGGAAAGGTTTGTTAATTGGCTTGACAGCCGAAGTGAGATATATAGCAGGATAGCGGAGATGCCGACTACAAGGCGCACGGTGATAAGGGTAAATCTCATTACGGTAGCGATGATTGTAGGGGCTGTCGCTGTAAGCGAGCAGCCAGTGGTATCAGTTTGCTCCATGCTGTGTGCTGCTTATTTGGTAAAGAGATTGAATGGCACGGATAACAAGGAATAACGGCAATATGGCTTTCACATAGTGGAAGTCCTTTTTTAAGTTTTTTTTGTGGTTGTTCGGTCTGTGAAGATAGAACAACTTTTTGGGTGGCTACGCTCTGAATGGTAGCAGAGTGAAACTCATACGGCGACGGGGGTTCGATTCCCCTACCACCCACACGATTTAGTAACTAAAACAAATGATTATGGAAAGTAGAAAATTGAATTTTCGGACGCTGAATGCTGACGAGATTGAGTGCAGAGTCGGATCTGTGTCAGAGGGTAAAGGATGCTCGCTGTTGATGTACAAAAATGCACGAGTGGATATGACGCTGCTCGATGAGGTTGTAGGTGCGGAGAACTGGCAGAGAAGTCACGAGGTTATCAATGGTAACTTATTTTGCAAGGTATCTGTGCGTTCAGATGGTGGTGAGTGGGTAAGCAAGCAGGATGTTGGTACGGAGAGTAACACGGAGAAAGAAAAGGGGCAAGCCTCTGACGCTTTCAAACGTGCCTGTGTAAACTGGGGCATCGGTCGTGAGCTTTATACCTGTCCGTTTGTATGGGTAAATCTTTCGGCTGACGAGTGGAGGACTGGCTACAATGGAAAGAAGCAGCCGAAGACACGTTTCCATGTGTCTGCGATTGAGTATGATGAGCAGCGCAGGGTGTCGTACCTCTGTGTGGTTGATGATAAGGATGTGCAGAGATACACGTTTGGAAGCTCGAGAGCTTTGGATGATGAGCGACAGAAAGCTATTGAAGCTATCAAGAATGCAAAGACACGAGAAGAGATTGTGCAGGTGTATAATGCTCATCAGAGCCTGCACAGCGACCAAGCGTTGATTGATGCGTGTACAGAAAGAACAAAAGAATTAAAAGCAGCATAAGGATATGAAGAAATTAAATGAAAGCCCCGTAATATTTGATAGTGGGAAACATACGTACACGTTGAATGGTGTGCGGTTGAGTGGTGTAACGGCAATTGTAAAGTGGATGTTTCCCGAGACGTACAAGGATATTCCACAGTCTGTACTTGAGAAAGCTGCTGCCCATGGTACGCAAGTGCATACGAAATGTGAGCTGTACGATAGTTTGGGTATAGGCGATGATATGCCCGAGGTGCAGGATTACATAAGACTGAAGAAGGAACAAGGGCTCAAGACGCTTGTAAGCGAGTATCTCGTTGATGATGGTGCGCATATCTCTTCGAGCATTGATAAGGTGTTCGAGGTGGACGAGAGCGGTTGCTATCCTTTGGGGGATTTGAAAACTACGAGCAAGGTTCACAGGGATAACGTAACGCTGCAGCTATCTATATACGCCTATCTCTTTGAGTTGAACAACCCAGAATTAAAGGCTGGTAGGCTAATGTGTATTTGGCTACCGAAGAAGCAGTACGGTGATGCTGCGATTATTGACCTTAAGCGCATACCTTCTGATGCGTGCGAGGAAATTATTGCAGGCTATTTGGCGAAAGAGGACTCTGCGCCATACCGTGAAAAGTGGTTCGGATCTGTAGAAAGCACCGAGATTGAGCTTATTGAAGAGGCTCTGCCTGTTCATCTGAAAGATGCGGAAGATATGATTATTAATGTCGAGTCCACATTAAAGGAGCTGGAGAGAAAGCGAGATGAGTTAAAGAATAGAATGTACCATTTAATGGTGAAGCACAATGTAAAGAAGTGGCAATCTGAAAGGTTGCAGCTTGTTCGCAAGCTGGACAGCACGAGAGAGACGCTGGATAGCGCAAAGGTAAAAAAGAACTACCCAGAGATATATGAAGAGTGCAAGAAGGTTTCGGCAGTCAAAGGAAGTCTAACGATTAAAGTATTATAAAGATGAGAACGAAGAATGCAGTGAGCCTTATCGGTATGGTCGGTAAGGATGCGGAAGTGAAACAGACGAACGGTGTGTCGTATGCTCGGTTTTCACTTGCTACCTCAACAGGTGGTTATAAGAAGCAGGACGGCACGGAAGTACCCGAGAAAACGCAATGGCATAATATTGTGGCTTGGCGTAATCTGTCTGACTTTGCTGGAAAGTATGTCAAGAAGGGAATGAAGGTAGCCGTCGACGGAATGATTACCTACGGAGAATATACTAACCAGCAAGGACAAAAGGTAAATACGGTTGAGATAATGGCTGACGATATTGTGTTGATGTCTATGCCACAAAGCCAGCAAGCACAGCAACATATTGTACAACAACCTATGGCACAGCCACAGGCAGCCCCTGTACAGCAGTCTTTTGCTACTGGTGGGTACCAACAAGCAGCGCAGCCTGTTCAGCAGACACAGGCGCAGAATAACGCCCAGCAGGGAGGATATCAAGAGCCGTTCCCTCCAGCAGTGGGGTCTGACGGACTTCCGTTCTGATGAAACAGGTAACGATAAGGAAAGAAGATGGTCAGGTTCGTGTAGATACGAACTTGGACTATCTTTTTTCAACATTGCGAAACGGTGTGTACACGCTGACGATAAAGAGGGCAAGCGAGAAAAGGACAATCGCACAAAATGATTTAATGTGGATGTGGTTCGCCTGTATTGAGAATGAAACAGGAACGGCAAAGGAAGATGTGTATAACCATTATTGCAAGATGTTTTTATCGAAGCCAGATCCGATGGGAGAAGGTTTTATCAATGATACGAGCAGCATGCTGAACACGAAGCAAATGACAGACTTCATGAAGAAGATACAAGCCGATGCTGCGAGTGAGTTTGGTATTACGTTGCCTGTGCCAGAGGATAGGTATTTCGAGGATTTCTATCAGCAATATAACGTCTAATCAAAATTAAATAAAATGGACTTTAAGAAAATTCAACTAACGAAACAGAATACTCTGAACGTGGTGTATTCGAATGAAGATGGCGACACAATCACTATGGTTGGTGCTAACATTGTACATCGTGACTTTAAGGAAGCGATTAAAAACCTCGTCCCTCACTTGGCTCTACTAACAGAGCAGAGAGAAGCGTATAACAATACTCTCGGAGAGTTAGAGCAGCAGAGAGAATGGGAGGAAAAGAGTGTATTTACACGAATGTCTGTAACGTCTGTAACGCTTAATACTGATGAGGTGGCAGTGTGTGGTAGCCGTGTGCTGGACAGGGGAGATATTATTAACCTCAATGCACCGAAAGTCTCCACGGTAGACGATGAGAGCTACGAATATATCTCGGAGCTGGCACTGGCTATTGATAATTTGAAGTATGAGGCGGAGCAGTATGTCACGGAGCGCAAATGGGGCTTGAAGCAAAGCGAACTGAATTTCGATGAAGCTGGCGACCCGTTTGCTGGTGTTGAGGCTGGCGATGTTCCCTCGGTCACGGTGGAGACAAAGGAAATGCCAAAGGATGAAAAGAGAAAAGGCCGTAAGAAGAAAACAGAGGTAGCGTAAAGGGTTATGATGCGTTCGAATGTAATGACGTTTACGTTAACTCCTAACTGCTACAAGGTGGCGTTTAACTACCACCCTCTGCTGGTTGCATGCGTGAAGAGAATACCGTCCGCTCGATATAGGGCGGATGGTAGATTTTGGGAGGTTTCGCCATTTGAAAAGAACTACCTAAACCTTATGGCAAGCTGGGCTGTTGAGAAATCGCTGTGCAAGTCTGTGCAGTGGTTGTCTGATGAAGAGCCTGTCGAGAGCTACGAAGTGCCAGAGATGCCGAAACTGAAAGTACCGCACAACATGACTTTAGAGCCGTATGAGTACCAAAAGGAAGGCATTGCGTACGCACTGGAAAAGAAGAGGTGTATCATGGGTGACGAGCCAGGGCTTGGAAAGACAGCACAGGCTATTGGTACGATGACAGCGTCAGAGGCATGGCCAGCGTTGGTTATCTGTCCTGCGTCATTAAAAGTGAACTGGCAGCGAGAGTTCAAAAGGTTTGGTGGAGTACAAGCGATAATACTAAGCGACGCGAATAGAGGCACATGGCAGCAGTTTTGGAAGGCTCGCAATATGAAAGGAGAGCCACTGGCGAAGGTCTTTATAACGAATTATGAGAGCTTGAAGAAGTTTTTTGTAAAACGGATAAAGAGAGAGCAGCGATTTACTTTAAGAAGCGTGGAGTTTGATGAGCGGATAAATATCTTTCGATCTGTGATAATTGACGAGAGCCACAAATGTAAGTCGAGCAAGACACAGCAGAGTAAGTTTGTACAGGGTATCGCAAGAGGCAAAGAGTTTGTGCTGGAGCTGACGGGAACGCCTGTTGTAAATAACAATGTCGATTTGGTACAGCAGCTTAATATTATGGACAGGCTGGAGGATTTCGGAGGGTATACGAAGTTCATAGAGAGGTATTGCGCTGGAGAAAATCAGTCAAGCCACTTAAGGGAGTTAAATTTTTTTCTGAATAAGTTTTGTTTTTTCAGACGCCAAAAGAAAGATGTTTTGAAATGGCTGCCCGATAAGACACGTTCGTATCTTGTTGTTGATATTGAGAACAGGAAAGAGTACAATGAAGCGAAGAGAGATATTATTCGATATCTGAGAGAATTCAAGAAAGCTGATGATGATAAGATACAGAGAGCTATCCGAGGGGCTGTCATGGTGAAAATGGGCATACTAAAGCAAATATCTGCAAAGGGAAAGATAAAGGCTGCAATTGATATTATTCATAACACGATAGACGGAGGTGAGAAACTGATAGTATTTTGTTTCTTAAAGCAGGTCGTTGCGGAACTTAAGGAAGAGTTCACAGATGCGGTAACAGTTACTGGAGATGATGATGACAGGGCAAAGCAACGAAGCGTGGATGCTTTTCAGCAAGACCCCGATACGAAGTTGATTATCTTAAATTATAGAAGCGGTGGTACTGGGCTAACGCTTACGGCTGCGTCTAATGTTTTGTTTATCGAATTCCCCTGGACTTATTCAGACTGTTGCCAGGCGGAGGACAGAGCGCACAGAAACGGTCAGAAGAACGCTGTAACGTGTACGTACTTGCTGGGAAAGGAAACGATAGACGAGTATATGTATCAGTTGATACAGACGAAGAAAGATATTGCAAACGGAGTGACTGGTACGATTGATAATGTAGAAGAAAAGAAGGTAAGTACGCAGCAGATGCTGTTGGATGCTGCTTTCGATATGTTCAAAGGAGAATATTAAAGAATGAAACCATTAACGGAGAGTCAAATTCAAAAACAGTGTGTAGAGTGGTTCAGAAGAACTTATCCGAGTATCGAGCCGCTATTCTTTGCTGTCCCGAATGGTGGTGCCCGTAATGCGTGGACTGCGAAGATAATGCGTGATGAGGGTGTGCGAGCTGGTGTTGCAGATCTTATTCTGCAAGTTCCGATAGGTGGGTATGCTTCACTTGCTATAGAGATGAAGACGCCTGTTGGTAAGCAGTCGCAAAGTCAAAAGGAATACGAGAGGCTGGCAAAGAAGATGAAAAACAAATATGTGGTTTGTCGTTCGCTGGAGGAGTTTAAGAAAGCAGTACGAGATTACATCAACAAGTAGTGACTATGAATTATATTGGTTTGATAAATAATTTTTGGCTTCTTAGCGAAGAGCATGATTTCCGCCCCATAGACATTGCGCTCTACTTTTATTTGTTGAAAGTGGCGAACGGTCTATTGTGGAAGCCATCCTTCCGTAGAAACAACCGAGAAATTATGGAGAAATTTAATATTAACAGCCGTCATACTTTTAACGATGCTCGCAACAGATTGAAAAGTGCAGGTCTGATAGATTACGAAACCTACAATGGGAAGAGGTATTCGACCTACAAAATCATTAACACCTGTGCAAAAAATGCACAGGTTGCTGCACAGGTTGCTGCACAGGTTGCTGCACAGGTTACTGCACAGGTTACTGCACAGCCTTATAATAATAAAACTAAAACAAAAACTAAAACAAAAGAATATATAAGAACCCCCCACTCCACGGAAACGGAATTGCCCTTAAATGTGGAAACGCCCAAAAAGCAGAAGGCAGAGGTTTCATCTCCGAGCATGGAGGAAGTTATAGCAATTTGTGTTGATAAGGGTATGAGTGTAGAAGATGCAAAAAACTTTTTCTATTACTACGATGCTCAAGGGTGGGTAACCACGGGAGGGCAAAAGATAAGGCGCATCGATAGCATGGTTAATCGGTGGCTGACAAATGGAAAGGGAAATAACGATGGTAGAGACAATAACACAAATAGTTCAAAGAAAGCGGCAAGAAATCGAGAGGTCATCGAAGACGTCATGTCCCGCTATAAGTAAGACAAAGGAAGATGCAAGGGAGCTGCTGGAAAGGTTTAACCCCTCTGTACAACACAAGTGTTATGCGTACCCTGCAAGGTGCATAAGTGGGAATGCGCCAACACTGGGAGCCGTAGGCAGGGAATATGGCGAGCAGGTGGCGGTGGACTGGCTCACGATTGAGCTGAACGACTATCAGAATTTTGTCGGAGTGAAGGAAGATAACAAGGTTGCGCTGGATGTGGTCAGTGAGTTGTCGAGGATGATATTCGGACGTTACTACTACTTGAAATTATCCGAGCTGATGTTATTCTTTCAAAGATTGAAATACGGTGACTACGGAGAAATGTACGGATATGTTGATGCTGTGCGTATACTAAGGGCGCTACGCTCATTCATGGTAGAGAGAAACGTAATCATTGAAAGGCTGGAGCAGGAAGAGCGAGAAAAAAAGAGGGCATCGGAAAGGAAGAATGCTATAAGCTACGAAGAGCATTTAAGGAGAAAGGGGAATAAAAAGGCTGGTCTATGATATACTTCGTTGTCGTCTACTATCGGACAGGAGATGTTTCGGTTATCAGAAAGATACGGGAGAGGTTCGGATTTCCTAAGTGCATGACCGTAAATGGCGAATGGCCAGTGGTTGTTAATGGGGATGACTGGGAATTGTTGAAGGAAACAGAGAAAAGAGGATTTATAGATATTCGTAACAAACAAATAAAAGACATGAAGGCAACAGAATTATTTATGAAACGCATCGAGGACTATCTGAAACAGGAAGCCGATGCAGATTTAGAGTTTGCTAAGAGGATGAAGGAGCAGCCAGAGAAAACGCCAGAGGCTGTTTGTAACTACATCCTTTCAGAGGTGAGCAAGGCAAAGCAAAGTGGCTGGGCTGATGAAGAGATTTACGGAATGGCAAAGCATTTCATAGATGAGGCAGAGCTGAAAGACCCGGGAAGCAAGGCCAATAGTGTATCTCGTGTAGTAGTAGATGCCCATGTGGACTTGACCGAGGAACAGAAGCAGGAAGCTATGGCGAAGGCACAGCAGAGCTTTGAGCATAAGCTGGAAGAAGAACACAAGCGAAAGGAAGAGGAGCAGAGAGAACGAGAAAGAAAGGCTAAAGAGAAGAAACTGCAAGCTGCTAAAGAGAAGCACGAGAAGGAAGCATCTTTGATGGGAGATTTATTCGGAGGGCAATACTGATGGAAGATAAATACTGGGGACTGTGTGAGAGCTGCAAGAAATCTGTAGACACCGGTCCGACCATCGAGTGTGGTCTTAATTTGTTGTATTGTAATAATCATTATGAACCTATGGAAGAGATGAACGATGAAAGCAAGGACAAAGGAACAGAAGAAGATATTATCCCTTTCTAAGAAATTGAAGCCTATTAGTGAGAGTGCCAAGGAGTATGCGTATAAGCACTGTTTTCCTAATGTAGGCTTGTACTGGAAGCGTGGTGAGGTGTGGTGTCAATGCTGTGGGCATCGCTCGCACCTCGATGCGTCGGAGCTGGGCGTGGTTGTTGGTGTTTATGATAACTATGTATGCCCGGAGTGCGGAGGGAAGTTGAAATTAGAATATTATAGGGGCAAGCAGACAAATGTCTCTCGATACTTCACTCTATTTCAAGCCTATAAAGATTATCAAGTTGTCCGCACTTTTGTGGTAAGCCGAAGCAATGGAGGGTACAAGCATACCGATTATGAATGTGTGGAGTTATGGCAGAGCTGGATAGGAGAAACAGGAAAGGAGACCATAATAGGTCTGGACTACAAAAGGAGTATGTATTATTTCAGCTGGGTTTACAATAGCGAGATGAACATCAAGAATCATAACGCAAGTGCTACAGGTTATGTTGTTTATGAAGACACATTCGATATAACTGGTAACTATATGTATGCTCGTGGTTCGGTTACGAAGCTATTGAAAAGAAATGGCTGGTCAATGGATATACTAAAAGAGAAAGAAATAGATGTTATTCCTTTGATGAAGGCGTTAATAAGGATGGACGATCCATTTGTAGAAGAGTTGGTAAAGCATAAGCAGTATGGCATATTAGGCTTTTGGCAGCACGCAGGGGGGCACTTGAAAGACCGCACGAGGTGGCAGCATGCTGTACGAATATGCGAGAGAAATAACTATATAGTAGATGATGGTAGCATGTATGTAGACTATATAGAATTACTACGATACTTTAATCTTGATACTCATAATGCGAAGTACGTTTGCCCTGTCGACTTGAAGGCGGCACATGATAAGCTGCTGGAGAGGAAGAATAAGATAGAGGTAGAGAAAGATATAGAACGTAAAGCAAAGGAGATTGAAAAGCAAGATAAGCTATACAAGGAGAGGATGAAAAACTTTGCTGGTCTATCTTTCGGAGATAAGGATATAAGGATAGAGCCATTACATAGCGTGAGGGAGTTTGCGGAGGAAGGTAAGGCAATGCACCATTGCGTATTTGCTATGGGTTACTATGACGAAGAGAGACATCCGGACAGCCTTATATTGTCTGCAAAGGACAAGAAAGGAAAGAGATTAGAGACTATCGAGGTAAATACCAAATTATGGAAGGTTATACAGTCGAGAGCAGTGTGTAATGGTAGAACGGCTCAACACGACGCTATCGTAAGACTGGTAACTAACTATATGCCTATACTAATGAGAATGGCTTGTACGGCAAAATAAGAAAAAAAATAAGATGAAAGATATAGAATTATATAACGACCACTTTCAGAATTTCAAGAAGTATCTGAACTGCAAGGCTCAACTAATAATAGCAGACCCTCCATACAATCTTGGAGTAAATGCGTATGCGAGCAACCCTGCGTGGTATAAGGGTGGAGACAATAAGAATGGCGAAAGTGAGCTTGCTGGTAAGGAGTTTTTCGATACTGATAAGGATTTCAGACCAGCGGAGTTTATGCATTTCTGTTCGCAGATGCTGATAAAGGAGCCAAAGGAAAGTGGAAAAGCACCGTGCATGATAATCTTCTGTGAGTTTGAGCAACAGTTCAAGTATATAGAGCTGGGCAAAGAATATGGTTTTAATCATTACATAAACTTGGTTTTTCGCAAGAATTTTTCGGCTCAGGTGTTAAAGGCAAATATGAAGGTTGTGGGTAATTGTGAATATGGCTTAATCTTATATCGAGAGAAGTTGCCGAAGTTCAATAACGAGGGGCAGATGGTTTTTAATTGTTTTGACTGGGTAAGGGATACGATTACACCAAAAATACATCCGACACAGAAACCTGTGCCTTTGCTTGAAAGGCTTATCGAACTATTTACAGATAAGGGGGATGTTGTGCTTGACCCAACGGCAGGAAGTGGCACTACACTGCTGGCTGCTGCAAATATGGGGAGGAGGGCATACGGCTTTGAGATTAAGAAGAAGTATTACAAGGAAGCAGTAGAAAAAGTTTTAAGGTACCGGCATCCAAAATTATTTTAACTGTAAAAATAAGAACTATGAAACCAATCACTTTTTATGAAAATAAGTACGAGGACAATCACCTCGTGCTGTGTGGTATCTATGCCTGCAAGGCGATGAAGAACCTATGCCTGTCTGTGGTTGACGCATTACACTTCCTCAAGCGGATCATCAAGCGTTACCCCTTTGTAGCACTATTTGTTGTCGTCTTCACGGCAGTGATATTCAGCTACATGGAGATTGGCAAGGCCAGGGCTGAAAGGGACAAACTCTCGCATGAGCTGTATGTAATGAAGCAGAAAACAGAACAATTTGAAAGAACTGAAAATGCAAAACAATAAAATCAAGAACGAGACCGAGTTGTTAGAATTGTTTACAGATGGAGATGGCGTTAGAGCATTTACCTATGTCCCATTTCTCCATCCTGTCTACAATGAAGTTTGGGCAACAGATGATTATGTAATAATCAGAATTAGCCCCGACAGGCTTAACGGACACTACGAGCCTGTCAAGGGATGCGAAACGCTAAAACTACCAAAAGTATTAAGACCATGCCATTTATCTTGTACATATAAGGCTATCAGACAGGCATTAGACGCATGTCCGTTGGTGGATGAAGTAGTAACGGAAGGAAACGAAGAAGATTGCAAGGAATGTGGTGGTACTGGAGAGGTAGAATGGGAATATACAGATGATAACTTACACACGTATTACCACGATTTCGATTGTCCAGTGTGCGGTGGCGATGGCGTGATAATGCGCAAGAAAGAGATACATACCGGCAAGAAAGTTCACAATAAAAATGCTATCGTAAAAATTGGAAATTCATTTTTTAGCTGGTATTCTCTTGACATTGTAGCAAAGGCTTTGGCGCATATCGGAGCTGACGTAATAAACATTACGGCTAACGAGCCTCGTGGTATGACAGAGTTCGTATTCGACAATATCAAGATTGGGGTTGTTAGCCTTAGTTATGACGAAGGAAAAGGATGGGATGCAGAAGTTGAATTAAATAAAAATGGAGGTGATGTATGAACAGTCGTGATTTTTTTGATAAAGTCGCTTTGATGCGACAATTACAGAAAGAATACTTCAAGACTCGAAGCAAAACTGTACTTGAGCAGTGTAAGGTTGTAGAGAAAGAAGTAGATGTAGAGATAAAGCGTGCAAATGATATTCTGGGAAACCAACCAATCGTTTAAAACTTATATGAAACAATGAACAGATATTACTTTACGTTCGGCTGCGGAATAGATACGACACACCGCAACTGCTACCATGTGGAGGTAGCCGAAGACTTTGGAAAGGCAAGGGACCAGATGATTGATAAGTTCGGAATCGAATGGGCATTCCAATATTCAGAAGATGAATGGCTCATCAGCCGTGAGTATTACCAAAAATACATTGAATTTGGTCGATGCTCCACACCTTGGCACGAGGGCTTTACACAGGCTGAAATGTTTAACCTAAAAGAGATATAACAACAATGGCAAAACGAGAGATACTGTTCCGTGGGTGGAACAAGAAGAACAAAAAGTGGATTTACGGCTACTATTTCACATATCGTGGCAATCATTTTATATCGCCCGATGATAAAGTGAACCCTTTAGAAACTTATAAGAACTATGTTGTGGACGCCGACACCGTTGGTCAGTACACAGGGCTTGACGATAGCAAGGGTAAGCACATATACGAGGGGGATATACTTCTTGTTAAGGTCCTTAGAGAAGACAACTACTTAGAGTACAATACCAATGTAATTTTTGAAGACGGCGCATTTTGGATAAAAGGAGAAAATACAAATGACTACGATACACTGTTGTATGCTTATATAAATCCTACAAGCCCACTTGTGGAATTGGAAGTGGTCGGCAATGTATTTAGCAACCCTGAAATACTGAAAGGAGGAAAATAAAATGTATTTGAGAGCAGTAGTAATGCAGGCGGAGACTGATGCAAATAAATTAAGTGCTTCTCTGCAAGAAGTGGAAAGACACTTGGTTTTTCGGGGTTTTCAGGAAGATGATACACCACAAGTTACTATTTGTGGGGGCGATGAAATAATTCTTGTTTACAATTGTAGCGAAATACATGCTCCAACATTTATTAAGATAATGGAAGAACGTGGATATATAACAAAAGAAGATTTTATATTATGAACAGAGAAGAAATTACAGCAGAATTACATAAGTTTTTAGCAACACATCATGAAAATGTAGAATGTAATACTTGTCTAAATGTGTTTGAGGATTTAAGAAATTTTGTTGCGGAGATTTGTGAAGAAGAAAAAGTTCTTGACTGGGAGCAACGCAGATACGAGATTGCGAAAGATATAATGGCAGCGTCATTCTACCAGCCGATGGACGGTGCAAGTATTGCGCCATATGTCCATAATTGCGTACTGTGGGCAGACGCACTTATCGAGGAACTAAAAAAGACTGGTGAATAAAACTGTGTATTAAATAGACTTTCTTAACCGTAGAGATAACTTACGTTTCCTTGTTACTTTCTGTTGGGGTGGTGTCGTGATGGCAGCACCCCAATTTTTTTTGTTTATAAATCATTAAGTTATAAAGATTTTCATTATCTTTGTATCGTATCTTCTTTATGTTTATCAAGATTATAAGATATGGCTGGAAAAATAACGGAAACGAATATCGAATCATTACAGCAGGATGATAAGAATTTTAACAAAGGAACGAAGAAAGGCCGCAAGCTAATTGATAAATCGATTAGGAAATTTGGCGCTGGGCGTTCGATTTTGTTGGATAAGAATAATCGTATCATTGCTGTTAACAAGACGCAGGAGCTGGCACGAGAGGCTGGAATAAAGAAAGTTATCGTCATTGATGCAAAGCCCGATGAGCTGGTGGCTGTGCGTAGGGGCGATGTTGACTTGGACAGTGAGAAAGGTCGAGAGATGGCTTTGGCTGATAATGCCACGGGGGCTGCAAACTTAGATTGGGACGATGAGGCTTTGGCGAGGGCGCAGGAAGAGATAGGGCTATCCGTGGAGGATTGGAACGTTTCTGTAGGTCAGAAGATAGATGATACGTACAGCAGGAAGATTGAAGCACCTGTATACGAGCCTTCGGGGGTTTCCCCTAACCTATCAGACTGTTATGATAGAACGAAGACAGAAGAACTTATCGAAGAGATTAAAGAAGCAGATCTACCTGACGAGGTTCGAGAGTTTCTGATATATGCTGCTTATAGGCATACGGAGTTCAATTACGGAATGATAGCAGATTACTATTGTAATGCTAAAAAAGAGATACAGGAGTTATTCGAAAATTCCGCTCTGGTGATTATAGACTTTAAGAAGGCTATCGAGAGGGGGTTTGTAAGAATGACAGATGAGCTTTTGGACGAATATGGGAAAGAGTATGACGAGGATTAATTTTAAGAAAGATTTTGTCGTGTTCATTCTGACACATGGAAGAGTGGATAACCAGTACACCTATCGCTCTTTGTGCGAGCAAGGATATACTGGGCGTTGTGTCTTTATCCTTGATAACGAAGACGAGCAGGTGGAGGAATACAAGCGGAGATACGGTGAAGAGAATTGCTATGTGTTCGATAAGCTGGCGATGAGTAAGCGGATAGATGAGGTTTTTCGAGGAGACAGACGAGTGATAGTGTATGCTCGTAATGCCTGTTTTGATGCTGCTCGTGATTTAGGTTATAAGTATTTCATGGAGCTGGATGACGATTATACTTCGTTTGTATGGAGATTTGATGCAGAGTGTGCGTATAACTCAAAAACCCCAAAGATAAAAAACCTTGATACTGTGTTTGAGTCAATGCTGCGGTATTATGCAAGCATACCACTGACGAGTTTGGCTATGGCACAAGGGGGCGACTTCATAGGCGGAAGTAGTAATCAAATGCTACAGAGTATAGGAACGAAGAGAAAAGCGATGAACAGCTTTATTTGCTCTGTGGACAGACCTTTCGAATTTAAGGGAAGGATAAACGAGGACGTGAACGCATATACACAGCTTACTTCGATAGGTAAGATATTCCTTACTATTGTACAGTGTAACTTACAACAGAAGATAACACAGTCGAATAGCGGAGGTATGACAGATGTATATAGAGACAGCGGGACGTATGTAAAGAGCTTTTCAAGTGTGATTGTGTTTCCAAGTGGTGTAAAGGTTACGCTGCTTAACAGCCGTCATAAGAGAATACATCACAACGTGTACTGGGAAAACACTGCACCGAAGATATTACAGGAAAAATGGAGGAAGAGATGAACAAGGAGTTTGAAAAACGCATGGGACGCCTAACCACGGAGGAAGCACGCGAGATAGGAAAGAAAGGAGGAAAGGCGTCAGTAAAGGCACGGAGAGAGAAAAAGAAGCTGCGTGAATTGGTGGAGGCGTTCGGGGAATTGCCAGCACCAGAGAAGGTAAGAAGGGTAATGAAGGAGCTTGGCGTATCGGAAAATGATATGCGAACGAATAATATGGCTGTTGTTGTAGGACTGTTCCAAAAGGCAATCAAGGGCGATGTATTTGCTTTCAATGCCATTAGAGATATAAGGGGCGAGAAACCTGTCGATGAAACGAAGATAACGGGGAGTATGGACAACCATATCGAGATTGGCTTTGTTGAGACTGACGTAGAGCCTGCGAGTGACGAAAGCGAGGTGGATGTATGATAATGCCGTTTAAGGTCATAGGGGCGTTGTTCCGAGCAAACACGGATAAGGATGCAAGGGTGTATATTAACCAGGGCGGCACGTCATCAGGAAAGACGTACACGATTATGCAAGTACTTATTTATGTGGCTATTATAGAAGCTGGGAGTATTACAACGGTGGTGGGCCAGGACTTACCGAACTTGAAGGTAGGTGCTCTGCGTGATGCTAAAACAATATTGGCTGGTTCTGACTGGTTGACTGGTTTCTTTGATTTGCACGAGAGCGGACATTACCTACGCTGCAAGAATGGCTCCATTATAGAATTTAAGAGTTATAAGGATGAGCAGGATGCTAAGAACGGTAAGCGTGACTATCTGTTTGTGAATGAAGCAAACGGAATACCATACGAGATATACTGGCAGCTGGCAATTCGTACCCGTAAAAAGATTTGGGTTGATTATAACCCTTCCGAGAGGTTTTGGGTACACAACGAGGTAAAGGGGCGGAAGGGTGCGAAGATGATTATATCAGACCACAGGGGCAACCCTTTCTTATCAAAAGAGGAACACGAACGGATAGAGGGCATAGAAGACAAAGAGCTGTGGAAGGTATATGCACGTGGCTTGACTGGTAAGCTCTCGGGGGTTATCTTTCCTAACTTTCATATCGTGGACAGGTTGCCAGAGCGTGCGAGCTGGAAGGTACATGGGTATGGGCTGGACTTTGGTTTTACGAACGACCCGACGGCTTTGGTACACTGTATTATTGCTCATGGGGAGTTGTGGACAGACCTCGAGATATATGAAACTGGGCTGACAAATCCAATGATAGCAGAGAATGCAAAAGAAGCTGGGCTAACGAAAGCAGACCAGATAATAGCTGACAGTGCAGAGCCGAAGAGTATAGCCGAGTTGCGAAATGCTGGCTTGTGGGTTATCCCAACGGTCAAGGGAGGAGATAGCATCACGGTGGGTATTGACATACTGCATCGCTATAAATGGAACGTCACACGGCGTTCGATTGGCATGATTGAGGAATTACAAAGCTACAAGTGGAAAAAGGACAGAGACGGAAAGAAAACAAACACACCCGTTGATAAGTTCAACCATGCTATAGATGCAACGAGATACTTTGCACTGATGAGGCTCAACGTCAGAAGAGCCGGAGGAGCGAAGGCACGTATTATAAATCTTGATTAGATATGAGAAAAGAAGAGAGGTTCAGGCATTGGATAGTAGTAGCAACGTTCAGCAAGGACATTGAAAGGCTTGAGCTGGAAAAATGCACACGTCCGTTAAAGGTGGGGAAGATACTAACGCCAGCAAATCTCGATGATATGACGATAGGGCAAATGGTACAGATGAGCGAATGCAAGACTGGTGCGCAACTTTTCTACAAAGTGTGCGATGTGCTGTTGGGAATGGACGCTAAGTATGTAGATGATTGCTCGGCTGTGGAGGTCGTTCGTTTCGTTGGCTGGGTACTTGGTAAGGTAAAGATGATTAACGAGCTGTTCGATAAAGCAAAGAGCAAACCGAGCGATGAAGAGGTAAGGGCTGGCATTAACAAATTAAAGTTTGGCATCTTCGGCTTGATAGACTGGTACGCTCTGCGGATGGGAATTACCGACCATGAAGAGGTAACGAGTGTTCCGTGGGGGCGTGTGTATAAGTGCCTGGACATGGACACGAGGACAAACGATTTCAGAAAGAAACTTCAAAAGGTATACGAAGATGAGCATAGAAAGTAAGATACGAGAGATTGCAGAAAAGAGATTTGCGTCTTTCAGCTATGTGTTTGAAGATTGGAACGGTGCAGCGGAGCAAATAGATAGAGTTTCCCTGCCTGCCATAGTGTGCATACTGCCTGTGGGTGGTTACTTGTCTTTTAACCGAGGGCTGGTGAAGGACAAAGAGGACTGCATACTTGCTTTTGTCGACAGGGTTTCCCGTGACGCTAATGGATATGACAACGAGAGGGTGTATAGCTGTATGAAGGAAAAGGCGGCAAGGTTTATTACTGCCTTGAATGAAAGCCGCTATTTTGAGCCAATAGAGGGAAATGTAAAGTACACGACGATATTGGAAAGTGCAAGCGCATATTTTACTGGTGTGTTCGTTGAACTGACGCTAAAAGAGTTACAGGGGGGGTGCTTATGATGAGCGAGATGAATAATGCGGCAAGCGTTGTCCTGTCCGAAGAACTGGAGGCATTGAAGAAGAAAATCATAGAGCATCATTTAGGTGCTGGACAAAAAGCAAGTGGAAGGACAGCAGCGAGTTTAAGAGTTGAGGTCACAGGAAACGAGGGAGCGTTATATGGTAGAAGTCCATTCGGAACGCTCGAGACTGGTAGGAAGCCAGGGAAAACGCCACAGGGCTTTCAGGCTATTATACGCAAGTGGATGGCGGATAAATGTATTGAAGCAGCGCCTATCCCTTATAAAACGGACAGACCGCATAAGTACACGCCACAGGAGAGGGGCAACCTGTCTCTTGCCTTTCTGATAGCGAGGAAGATTAAGAGGGAGGGTACGAGCTTATTCCGTAAGGGTGGCAGGGCTGATATATACTCGAATGTGATACCACAGGCAACGGAGAGAATTAAGAGCCGTGTCGTGAAACTTCTTAAAATGGATGTAGAAAATATCAAACTTAATAACGTAGAAGTATGAGGCAGGAAACGAATAACGGGGTAACGCTGGCATACCCTGATGAGATAGGTTTTGCTTTCAATCCTTGTTTGGTGATAGCGTCTGGAGATAAGATAGCGAAGATGTCGATAGCCGTAAGCTCGGAAGAGAAAAAAGAGACGGTTTGGCTTGATGCTATGGCTGGACGGTGCTACGCTGACGTAAGAGAGTATATACAATCGTTCTTTGACGAAATGGCTTTTGGTGTAGTGGACTACGAGATAGAAAAGAAAACAGAATTAGGCAAAAGGGTGTTGTTTGCTGTTGCTGTGACAAAGGAAGATGAGGGTAAAACGTTGGTCTCGTTTTCCTTTGATGTCTTCTATATATGGGGAGCGATGAAGATAGGAGGGCAGGAAATATATAATAGATTTCGAACGCTTACTTGGTTTCGGAGGTTTCCGTTTACGGTTGGTATGTATGCTGCTGGTAGCGGATCTGTGATGTTCATCAAGGATGGCGTTGCGGATAGGCTTGTTAATATATCAGAGCAAGGCGTGTGGAACATTCCGATGAAGAGTACAGACGATGCAAGGCGGCATTATATGTTGATGGATAGCACAGGCGCATTCGGTGAGGTTGTATTTGATGAAACCTTTGATATGACTTTCAGATATAGCAGTGTTAGTACTAAGACAGAGAAGATAAGAATTAACGTTGTTGACGACTACGACGAAGGGTATTATCTGCGCTGGATAGACAGGCACGGATTTTATTGTTACTACCTGTTTAAGGCTGGCGATGAGGCTCGAAAGGTAAAACAGGAAGGCTTGTTCGTACGAAACAATCTGATAGCTTATGATATGAGCTACGGGTATAGGGGGCATACTGGAAGGCAGCAGCAGATGAGTAGAGAGGACACGATACCAGTATGTGCGCCTTTGGTAAATAGTGAAACGTGGGATATGCTTTTCGATATTGCTACAAGTCCGTGTGTAGATTTGTTCGCAGGCTATAAAGACGGTATAGTGAAGTGGTTGCCTGTGACAGCTGCCACTGGCTCTTACACGAAAACAAAAGCGGTGCTGCAAGACTTTGTTTGCAATATAGTATTGCCAGAAGTACAAATACAAAAATTATAAGCCATGAAAGACGAAAGGTTATATATTGATGGGGAGCTGGTAGATATTGACGATACCACGAAAATAACAATGAATATAAAAAGCAATCTGTTTCGTGATGTGTCGAAAATAGCATCTAATAGTACCTATACGGTGAAGTTGCCGAAGACGGTAAGAAACCAGATGATATTGAAGCATGCCGACTTGGTACAAGCAAGGGATAACTACCATTATTTGACGCACACGGCACGATATTTCCGAAATGGTGTGGAAGTTATCAAGGACGGACGATTAACTGTGTTACAGGTCACGGAAACGGCTATCGAGGTGTGTATCGTATGGGGGCTGTTTCCAAACTTTAATAAACTAATAAATGCAGGTACTACGCTTAACCAGTTGAAAAGTAATGACAGGCTGTTATATAAGAGCAGTAACGAGGTAAATACTTACGAGGATGCGCTGAATGCTAACTACTTCTACGCTGATTACGATGTGTGGACGCACGAGATAAAGGTAGATTATACTTGGAGGAGCGGAACAGAAATGACTTATCCGATATCCCATGTTTACTCTTTTATATCTTCATCTGCATTCTATGGTGGAAAGCGCGCTGGAGAAACAGACAATGGTGTAGAAAATTTACACCCTGTAGTAAAAGCGTCTTATGTTTTGGAATTGGTAAAAAAACAGACTGGGATAGATTTTTCTTTCATCGGTGCTGCTAAGGAGTATATCAATACGTTGATTATCCCTTTGATAAATAAGAAGAGTAACGAGCTAACGTTCGATGGGCAGTTCAAGGCTGACATTCAAGCGTCAATGAATGCTGGTGCGTTGCCTTTGAAAGTAACCGAGGCAAGCAGTGTTTTTGATGCTGGTGCTGGCGATAGTGTCTATATTCTAAATGTGAAGAGCGATGCAAATGTTATCATAGATTTCAAGGGAGAGTGGCAATTCGATATTACTGGTGCCCGACCGAATGGACGTAGTAGCTGGACTTCCAATGGTGAGACTATGACGTACGATAACTATAATTTCCGTAACTTCTACTACCTAAAGATGACCATAACGAATGGCACGGAAAGCACAGAGTACGTTATCGGGAAAAGGGAACATAACATGGTGAAAGTGCCTACTGGATATCAAGGTGTCTGCAAGTTTGAATATTCAGGTTATGGAAAGGTTGAGGTAAAAGCTGGCGGATCTGTAAAACTCGAATGGCTTTCTGATGGAGGATTAAGGGCTGCACAGTTTATTGGTGGCACGTTGAAAACGACGTTATCGAGTGATGAGAATGTACCGAGTGGCGGCTACTACCCTATTGCTTACAATCTGCCGAAGATAAAGATAATAGACTTCGTAAAGTTCTTGGCTGCGATAACTGGTACATTTCCTTTGCAAATGTCGAAGGATAATATTGTAGAGTTTGTGCCGCTGTCTATTGTGTGGGATAATAAAGGACAGGCGAAGGACTGGACAGGAAGGATAATAGCGCAAGGGAACGAGAACAAGCCAAAGGCTCTTAATTTCAGAATAGAAGATTATGCGCAACACAATTACTATAAATGGAAGGCTGATGATAAGGTGTTAGGCGATTATAACGGAGACCTGGCGATAAATAATGAAACACTGGACACAGAGAAAACTATCTTCGAGTTTCCCTTTGCTGCTACTGACGGCAACAACGTACCTATGTACACGGCACCTGATTATACGTCGTCTGGAGAGGGTGGCGAATTTGGAACAGGAAGACGAGAGGGAAATGGTAAGGAGGGAAAGACTACCACGGAAGAGAAAAAACCATCGTATAATGCTTGTAAGGATAGGATATTAAGACTTACTAAAGGAAATGACGGTAAGGCCGTAGCTATCTTCGATATAGATATGCAGGAGATAATAAGAGATAAATATCGGCATGTTGTGGAAAGTTTACAGAATGCGAAAATTGTAACAGAGACGGTACGTATCAGGGATTTAGAGTTGATAGATTTTGACGAAACAAAGCCTGTGTATTTGGCTCAATACGGTAGCTACTTTGCGATTACAGAGATTAAGGCAGACGAGAATGGGTATGCGGAGGTAACGATGTTTCAACTATATAATGATTAAACCATGAGTACAGAGGAAGAAAAGATACTAAGTATCAAAGTGAAGTACGAGGACGCTATCTATGGCATTCTCAGGTACAAGGAGAAAATCGAGGAGCTGTCAAAAGCTCAAGAAAGGCTGAAAAGCGATTTTAAGGATGGCAAGATAACTTATGATGAGTATGCTACTACGATGACGGCTATTGGTGAGCAGACGAAAGACTATAAAGGCACGGTTCGGGAGCTGTCCAAGGAGGTGCAGAACAACATCAAGACGGAAAAGGAGCAGGCAGGGTCGTTAAGGTCTTTAAGGGCAGAGCTAAGCAACGCTACAAAGGCGTATGACAGCCTTTCGGAAGTTGAACGTAATGGAGCAAAAGGAGATGCTCTAAAGAAGCATATAAATAATATTACTGACACATTAAGAGATGCAGAGGAAGAGACACAGAGATTTTATCGTAGTGTCGGTAGCTATGAGGAAAGTATAAAATCTGCATTGGGCGTAAATTCCAACTTTGCCAATTCGATAATAAAACTATCGAAGAACGGCAAAGGATTTTCTGGCGTCCTCAAGGGAGTGAAGGAAGATGTCAATGCTTTTGGCTCGACGCTAATGGGCTTTATGACAAATCCTGTATTTATTGCTTTGGCTGGTATCGCTGGGGCTGGCGTGGCTTTCAAATGGTTCTTTGACTACAACAAGGGAATAGAAGAGAGTGCAAGGCTCACGAGGGAGTTTCTCGGAATTACGGGTGATAGTCTTAAGGCTGTAAGAAGTGAGATACAGGCAACGGCAGACACGTACGGAAAAGATTACAAGGAGGTGCTGGAGGCTGTCGACGTCCTTACGTCACAGTATGGCTATGATACGCAGGAGGCACTAAAGATTATAAATGACGGCTTCCAGAGTGGCGCAGACCTCAACGGCGACATGATAGACAAAATCAAGCAGTACGCGCCAGCATTCCACGATGCCGATATCGCAGGCAAGGAACTGGTGGCTACGATACAGCAGACAAGAAGCGGTATCTTTAGCGATAGTGGCATGGAACTCATCCAGATGGGCAGCAAAAGGATTAGGGAAATGAGTACAGCCACGGCAGGGGCTTTGGATGCTATCGGTATAAGCTCAAAGAAGGTGCAAGCCGACTTAGAAAGTGGAAGCAAATCAACCTATGATGTTATCAAGATGATAAGCACGAAGTTGAAGGAGCTGCCGCAAAACTCGCAAGCAGTGGGTAATGTATTAAAAGATGTCTTCGGAAGGCAGGGTGCTAACGCCGGATTGAAAATGATAGAGCAACTCGACACGATGAACACTGACCTCGATAAATTGAAGGGGACGACTGGGGAGTATGGAGAGAAGTTGAACGAGCAGAGAGAGGCAAACGAAGAACTTAACAGGGTATTGTCCGCTATGTTCGATATGAGCGACAAAGGGTTTGGCGAAATGCTTATCTCTGTTAAGACGTTGACCGTACAGGGGATTACCAAGCTACTAAAGGGAGTTATAAATGTTATC
Organism: uncultured Prevotella sp.; assembly: GCA_934120735.1. Classification (GTDB taxonomy): domain Bacteria; phylum Bacteroidota; class Bacteroidia; order Bacteroidales; family Bacteroidaceae; genus Prevotella. Next base: position 17,816 of record CAKOVA010000005.1, on the reverse strand, counting down.
AACTATTTAATAGACTTGTATAATGAGAGCATGGTCGTGAGGGCTGGCGTACAACTGATTGTAAGGAGTTTCAAAAATCTTTGGAATACGGTCAAACTGGTGTTTAATCTGATAATCGATGGCGTAAAGAGTATAGCAAGACTTTATAAGGGATTAGCGGATATTGTGGAAGGTGTCGTTACGTTGTCATTTGATAAGATTAGGAACGGTGCAAATCAAATAATGGGTAACTTTGGAAAGACGATAAAGGAAGGCTGGAAAGATGTTAAAAGTTTCGCAAAGGAGGGGGCTACGAATACGATGGATGCCATAAACAATGTCATCAAGAATAAAAAGATAGCACACATAGAAATACCTGTCAGCATAGCAGGTGATGCGAATGCGGGCGGTGAGAGCGTTTCAAATCTAAAAGGTGGGATAACTGCTAAGAATGGAAGAGGAAACGGCAAGAGCGGTAAAATTGGGAAAAATAACACTATCTCTGCCAAGGAAATGGCAAAGAAGGAGGAAGCCGAGATAAGGAAAGCAGAGGATTTGCTGGCACAGCTGGTTGAGCAGACGGCAGAGCAAAGACGGAAACAGATCCAAATGCAATATGATAGAGAGATAGAGGATTTGCGGAAGAGACTGGAGACAGAGAAGGGGCTGACGGTGAACGCAAAGAAAGCTATCACAGCGCAAATCATCGCACAGGAACAGATAAGGGATAAGAAGTTAGCTGATTTCGATTTGACGGTAAAGGACGAGGCTGTTAAAAGGGAGCAGGTCTATATTCAGAATATGCTTGCGAGTGTTGAGAAAGGCACTAAGGAAGAATACCAGCTAAAGGTTAAGGCTATAAATGCTGCCTACCAGCTGGAGCGTGATGCAGCAAAAAAGCAGGTAATGAACGAGGAAGAGAAAAATGCACTACTCGAATCTATCAATGCCAAGTATTATGAGCAGGAACAGCAGGCTTATAAGGACTACCACAACAAGCTACTGGAAGAGCAAAAGAAAGCTATAGAAAATCGTTTTAAGGCAAAGATATTAGAGACACAAATTGACTCGAACGGTACTGATGAGCTGGGCGTATTACAATTGCAGATGGAAGAGAAACAAGCCCTACTTGAAGCAGCGCAGCAGAGGGAAGGCGAAACAATAGAAGAATTTAACTTACGCAAGCTGCAATTAGAACGAGATTATCAACAATCGAAAAAGGAGGTTGGAGAAAAAGAGATAGAGGTTGAAAGAGGAAAGTACGAAGCTATATCTGGAATGATTGGAGCAACGGCACAAGTGGCAGAGGCTTTTAGTGAACATAGCAAAGGAATAGCAAAGGCATCAAAATTCCTTGCTCTGGCTGAAATAGCGATAAATACAGGCGTTGCCATTGCAGCAGGTATAAAGCAGGCTCAGAGTGTTCCATTCCCTGCTAATTTAGCAGCTATCGCCACTACGGTAACTACAATTCTTGCTAATGTTGCATCGGCTATTAAGACTGTGAAGTCAGCCAAATTTGCCAGCGGTGGTTTGGTGACCGGGCCAGGAAGTGAGACGAGCGACAGCATACCTGCAAGGCTGTCTAATGGAGAGAGCGTCATGACGGCTTCGGCAACGAGGATGTTCGCCCCTGCCCTATCGGCTTTTAACCAGATAGGCGGAGGTGTCCCTATCATGTCATCCGCTGGTGGTGGCTCACAGATGGGGGAAGAATATTTGGCACGAGCTGTGGCGAGGGGCTTTGCTATGGCACCGAGGCCAGTTGTAAGCGTGGAGGAGATAAACAACACGTCAGAAAGAGTGGAGACGATAGAAAGGATTGGAACGATAAAATAAAGGATATATGACGCAATATGATTTACTGCGAACGGCAGAAAGTTTACTAACTATCCTCACGGCAAATGATGTAGATGCAAAGGACGTGAAGTATTTGGAATTATACGAGGACTTTGTTCGATTAAAGGATGAAGGGCATAAAGTAGGTTATATAGTCTACTATTTAAGCCAGCAATACGAGTGTAGCGAGGCGACCGTTTACAGAGTGGTAAAGAGAATGGCACAAGATATAAGATAGTCCTTATAGGATTTGTTTTTGTTACGAATCGAGGTGTTTTGTCCGTGAGGATAGGACACCTTTTTTATTGTGTCACGATATGATAGTAAAGAGATAAGAGAGGTAAAGGTTTTATTGACGAATATCAAGTATTTTTGTTTATCAACAAAATATACTATGGCAGTACTAAAAATTTATAATGACATTCAAACAGAGAATGAAAAGAACTTTTGCAAGTTTTGGGGAGATGCCGAGGGCGTTTGCTTTAAGGATGTAGACGAATTCTGCGAGAGTATCCCCGATGATGATAATGCTATCGATGTGCGCTTGCATTGCGATGGCGGATCTGTGGTAGAGGGTTGGGGTATTTACGACAGGCTGCGTGCTACTGGAAAGGAGATAACCTGCACGGTAGAAGGTAATGCGGCATCTATGGCTACGGTAATCATGATGGCAGCACCAAGAGAAAGGCGAAGAGCTTATAAGAGTGCGCTAATATGCGTGCATAACCCGTGGGTGCCTGGCTATGCTCTCGGTGATACGCTGACATCGTTTGAACTGGAAAAGGCGGCAACGGATTTGAAAGAGATGCAAGAAAAGATGCTCAACCTGTATGTAGAGCGTTGCGAGTGTGACAGGGAGGAGATGCAAGCACTGATGGATGAAGATAAATACATCGGAGTTGAGAGGGCTAAGGAATTTGGTTTAATCGGAGAAATAATTGCCCCAGCTTCAGCCAAGAAGCAAGGGTTAGTGTTTAACAACAAAAATAGTAAGAAAATGGCAAAAGAAAAAGATGAGAAAGTAGAGGTAAAAGCCTCTTTACTTGACCGTGCGCTGGCAAGGCTGGGACTGAAAAACATTGACGAGCTGGCAAAGGGTATGGATTTATCCACGAGTGATGGTCAGACGCTGACCGTAGAGAGAGAGGAAGGCGAGCCGCAGGTTGGAGATAAGGCAAGCCCTGACGGTACGTTTGTTATGCCTGATGGCAAGACAATTATCGTGAAGGACGGTGTTATTTCCGATATTCAAACTACTTCGAGCGGTAGCGAAGAAGAAGGCTCGGAACTGGAAAAACGTGTCGCGGAGCTGGAAAACGAGGTGAAGGAACTTCAAAGAAAGCTGGAGACTTCGGAAAGTGCGCGCAAGCAGGCGGAGGAAATGGCTAAGACGCAGGATGACTTGCGCATTCTTAATGCTGTCAAGATTGCAGGCGGTGAGAAAGTGCTGGCTAAGATTTCATCGGATTATAAACCTGCACCTCGCAAGCCAGAGGGGGCTAACGCCAGCCGAAAGGCAGAGGGACAAGAGGAAGTGTCACCGATGCGAAAAGAGATTGAAGCCAGAAGAAATGGAACTTACAAGAATAAGAAGTAAACAAAGAAGGAGAAAAGAAGATGACAAAGTTTTTTGAAAACATTTCGGTAAAACCGAAGGATGTTACAGACCTCAAAGAGGTTATTCCCTTGAGTATTGACCAAGACGAGGAATTTCAGCGTTTTACGCACCTTATGAAGGTGAGAAACGGAGACCCCGTAGCTTTCCTCGGTGATATGGACGATGTGGGCATCAAGGGGAGCGGTTGCGACCCTACATATCAAGAAATAGGTATTGCCAACTCACAGAAACGCTGGGAGCTGGGCGACTGGCAAATTCCAATTAAGATTTGCTACGAGAGTTTGAAAGGCACGATAGCCGAGTACACGTTGAAAACAGGAACTCCTGTTGGAGATTTGACGAGTACCGAGTTTATGACCTACATCATTCGCCCTGCCCTTGAGCGTCAGATGAAGCGAATGATATGGCGTTTCGGATGGTTCGGAGATACTGGTGCAAAGGATGTTTCAGGCGGTGGCACTCTTACCGCTGGCACGAAGACAGAATTGTTTACGACCTGTGACGGTCTGTTTAAGCGTATTTTCGCCCAGTGTACGAAGAATGCAAACCAGCTCACTGCTATTGAAGCAAATGGTAAGACTACGTTTGCGGAGCAGAAGAAAGCTATCCTCGGTAAAGGTGTCGCTACTGGCATACTTGACAATCTTTTGATGGATGCAGACAGCCGTATATCTGCTGACAGCGGTGCGGTGGTATTGCTTACAAAGGGTTTGGCGGATGCTCTGACGTACGACATTAAGAAGTGTTATACACAGATTATGCCGTGGGAGACGATTTTCGATGGTCTTGATGTGGCTACCTACAACGGTGTAACGTTGGCACGTGTGTCTATTTGGGACAGGATGATTATGGCATATGAGAATACTGGAGCGATGCTGAACAAACCTTATCGTGCAGTGTATGCAAATATCAACCAGTTGCAGGTTGGTACTGATGCAGACGGTCTGATTTCTGACCTTGACATTTGGTTCGATAAGAAGGAGCGTAGAAACTACATCTATTCTACTGGCCGTATCGGTACGCAGATTTTAGAGGATGATATGTTCCAAGCAGCTTATTAAGGAGGATGAATTATGGCAGGAATATGCGATAGTATTATTAGCAAGGGTATTGAGCTGAATTGCGAAAGCCCTATCGTTAAAGGTTTGGAAGCCGATGCGGTAATATGCAATCGTGCAGATGTGGATTTTTCACAGAGTGCATTTGATGAAACTTCCAAAAATGTATTGAAAACGTTAATCTTGAAGAGTGGAAAGAAGGGCTACGCTGTGGTACAACAGGGTAGCAAGCCTTTCACTGGTACAAAAATCACGTTAGCTACTGGAACGTACAGAAATACGTTCACCAACGAGATTTCTATTGCCGTACTGGATAATGGTCCAGACGTGGCTCAAAACATTATTGACGGGCTTGCAAACGGCTCATTCGTTCTTATTACGAAGAATGTACATAAGGGCGAAGAAGGAAAGGCGGAGTATCAAGTCTATGGCTATTATCAAGGCTTGAGGGCTACGGCTATCGAGAGCGATAAGTATAGCGAAGATACGGACGGAGGTTGGCTCGTGACCCTGCAGGAGACAAGCGCACCAAAGTCTGCACTATTCTACTTCAACAAAGACTCTAAGACTACAGAAACGCAGTTCAAGAGTTTGTTAACAGAAGCTGCTGAAAATGGAGCTGGCTGATGTTAAAGCTATTATCGAGGAATTGAGAGGGCGTTTCGACGCACCTTTCAGCTCCTCAGATAAGTCTACGATAGCAAATCTTTATTATGAGGTTATCGGTAAGACTTTTGTACACACTTCGTGTCAGCAGTGTTACCATGACGGACTAATAGAAATTTATCATTACATAAAAAAATACGGAAAAATGGCAGAAAAACTGAATTATAGATTAAAAGCAGGAGCAATCATCAACTGCCCCGCTTTTAAGGGTGGTAAGGTATTCTCGAATGACAATCTTACGGATGAGGTTGCGGAGGAGTATTTGAAACAATTCCCCGACAATGTGGAGTTATTCCAAAAAGTGCCAGAAAAGAAAGCGAACACCGTTGCTGTGACTGGAAAAGGGAAAGGTACACAGAAATAAGGCGCAGCCCCAGATGCTGGCACTGTGAAAAGAAAAGAGTAACGATTAAGAAGAAGAGCGTAAAATGAATGTAAAAACAGCAAAAAAACCACAGAAGCGAATAGAGGTAAATTACGAACTCCGCTTTAAGATGCAACGCTTTGGTAACGATAACCTCTATCCGCAAAATATTGTGGATATTACCAATGCGTCAGGTACGGCAAAGTTGTGTCTGTCTCGTTACGAGAAGTTTGTAGAAGGCTACGGATTTAACAACGAGGTATTCTCTGAATGGAAAGTTAACAGAGATGGTGCTACGATGGACGATCTGCTGAAAAGTGTTGCAGGAGACATCACACGCTTTGGTGGTTTCGCTCTTCAAATCAATTACAATGTGCTTGGGCAGGTGACGGAGGTTAATTACCTGCCCTTTGAACAGTGTAGACTGGAAGAGACGGACGATGCTGGCGTGGTGTCTCATATTCTTACGCACGCAGACTGGAAAGGGGAAAAGACGAAGAATGGCAAAAGGCTGTTTGTGACAGAAAGTAATATCATTCGATTTCCTGTTTTCAATCCCGACCCTACGGTTGTAATGAAGCAGATAGAAAATTGCGGAGGGATAGAAAATTATAAAGGGCAGGTTTTGTGGCTGTCCATGGATGGGAAATTTCAATATCCAATTCCTATTTACGACGCTGTTATTACGGAGATTTCCACGGATGAAGGGCTGGGAAATATAAAATATCGGAATGTGCGTAACAATTTCCTCGTATCCTGCATGCTGGTGACAAAGAAAGGTTTGCCGCATGTAGATGATAACGGTGTAGAGGTAGAGCAAAAGATGATTTCCGATGAAGATTTGAGACAGTTCCAAGGAGATACACGTGGCTCCAAAATTATGGTGGTTGAGCTGGAGAATGACGAGGACGAGCCGAAGGTTGTTCCATTCCCAGCACGAAACTTTGATAAGGAATTTACTGTAACTGATGAGAGTGTAGTTGAGCGTATTTATTCACAGTTTCATCAGGAATTATTCTACTCTATACGTATCGGCAAGCTCGGATTTTCCGGTGCTGTTATGCGTGATGCATACGAGTATTATGCTGGAGAGGTTACTAACGAACAGAGATTTATAGAAAGAGCATTTGCGATGTTGTTTGCTAATTGGTTTGATAGAACCATGCCACAGGATTTTTCTATCAAGCCATTAAAATATATCTCTGCTGATAAAAACGACAAATACAATGGTGAATGAGCATTTAATAACGGTTGATATGTTTATGAAACTTACTCGACCGACATCAAAGCATATCGATTACGGAGAGGTAGAGACGTTTATCCGAGAGTGTGAAGATTTATACATTATCCCAGCTATTGGTCTTGAGCGTTTCAAGAATTTGCTAAAAGACAGAAAAGAGGAAAAATATATAAAGCTGCTGGATGGCGGAGAGTACGAGGACAAAGAAGGGATATTAAAAAAGTGTTCAGGTTTGCGATTTGCACTTTCTTATTTCGTTTATGCGAAGATGATAATGTCAGACGGAGGATTACTCACTCGTACTGGTTTGATGCAGCATAACGACAGCTATGCGTCAAGAGAGGATGATAAAAACAGGGTAAGGAGATATAACGATGTCATGGAAATAGCAGAAACTTATCTCGGCTCATGTTTGGCGTACTTGAAGAGTGTAGAAGGAGATAAGATAAAACCTGCGAGGGGAACAAGAGTACGTATTCACTCAATCGGATAATTCTGTAATTCATTAAGAAGTGATACAGACAGTAAAAGAGATAGTCGCATAACAATAAAAATACCAAGATTATGGAAGATAATAAAAGTTTCGAAGAACTGGAAAAGGATTTCACCGCTATACGTGATGAGAATAGGAAGTGCGCTAACACGGCTTTTAGAATAGGGTCTGCGTTGCTGTCTCTGCTGGCATTATCAAAAAAGACTTTACTACAAAACAAGGAGTTTTCAGAGGGTGTCACCTTCCTCAAGGGCATCGTAGCAAAGGCGGTGAGCTATTTTCAGGGTATTGTCAACAGGGGTGACATCAACAACGATGGAGATATTAACAATACAGGGAATTTCAGCAACACCGGTGACATCACCAACACTGGCGACATCACCAATTCAGGAAACATCATGACCAAGAACCTCACGGTGACGGGTAAGGCAACCTTCTTTGAGTTGGAGATACTGAAGGCAAAGGCGGCTGGGGGTATCATCATTCAGAGTGCCGGTACGTTCAAGGTGGACGATTGTGAGGAAACGCCAGAGGGGTATGTGTGCTATCAGTTGGCCGAGAAAGACGGAAAGACGCTGTCGCAGACGTGCGAGATGGGCGACCGGATGATGTGCTGCGGGGGGCTGAATGAGACCAATCAGCCCAATCAGCCCAATCAGCCTAATCAGCCTAATCAGGCCAATATTTCCAATCACTTTTATTGGCGATTAGTGACGGAGGCTCCAACAACGTCTGTCAGGCGAAACATCAACGGTGAAGAGGTAGAATGCCTGAAGATTGTGCTGAGCAAGACGGATTTTGCCGATGGCAGTGACAAGCCAAAGGTGGGTGACGAGCTGGCGCAGGTGGGAAACCGTGACAACAAGGAAAGGCAGAGCGTCATCATGACGTGCGCCTACAAGGGGCTTGACGGTGACTTGAAAACGCCATACTGGGTGCAGTACACAGGCGTGAACACATACGAACTGTCCAAGTTCAAGCGCACTTGGTTTGCCGCCAACGGCAGTCAGGTGACAGGCAACTTCAAGGTGCAGAGCGCAGACGGCGGACTTGAATCTATTGAGGACTATGTGAAAGGTTTGGCGCAGGAAAAAGGCAAAGACACGGTGGTGTGGCAGGTGGCGTTCTCCATTCGGCATATCACCGACAAGCAGGGTGAGACGTTCAGGCTGAAGGTTGTGCGCATCGTTGGTGACAAGGCAGAGGAGGTAGACCATGCCGCCATCATCGCCGCCGGTGCCGACCTGTTGGTTTTTGGTGACAACATGGGTACGGAGCTTCGAGTGAACCCCGGCGAGGAACACTTTACGGCACACTATCCCCATAAACGTTACCTTATGGCGCGTGTGGTAAGGTATGACACGGACATCACGCTGGCGCAGGACACCATCTACACGGATGTGGAGGGTGGCAAGGATGGCAAGGACGCCGTGAGCTATAAGCTGTTGCCGATTTCGGAAATTGCACTGGCGTACATCTCAGAGAATAAGGAGACAAAGGTAAAAACGAATAAAGTTGACCTAAAGTTGGAGTACAAGATACAGAAAACCGTTGGTGAGCAGGTGAGCTTCACTACCTTGGGAATAGAGGGAATGACGCTTACCCTACAGCCAAACGTGGAGGAAGAGTTCAGTTATGAAAGTTACAGTGTTTCGCATGTCTTGGAAAAGAGAGAAATGACTTATGTTGAGATATCCGACAATAGTTACAAAGTGACGCTGGCGAAAGGCGGTGAAATCGTAGACCAGCGTATTGTGCCTGTCACGTTCAAACCAAAGGTGGTGTTTGACATTGACACAGTGAATGGAAAGCTAACCAGCAGGATAGAAACCGTTGAAGGTGACGTGAACGAGTTTCAGACGACCATTAACGAGACCAAAAGCACGGTGGGAAACCTCTCCAAGGATTTCACGCAAATCAAGCAGACATCGAAAGAAATCAGCTTTACCGTGAACAACGGTACTCGCCCGAACTTGCTGTGGGGCAGCGACCTTGACCTTGACGGAGTGGACACCACCAACAAGGCTGCCATACAGAAGCATTTGGGAGTGGGACTGAATGCCACAAAGGTGGACAGCACGGAGTGGTTCGAGTATTTGAAAGGCGGAGGAATTAGTGGAGCGGACGCTATCAAGTTCAAGGCAATGAAAGATACTGCAGAGTTTGCTGGTTTGTTTTGGGAAATTAATGCTGGCGCAGCTCGTAACCTACAGCTGAAGCCAAATACATTATATACGCTTTCTGCTTGGGTGAGGACAGAATTTGACAAAGATGCGCAAGGTTATGGCAAGTTTGCCTTTGAAGCGTTCAAAAAAGAGAAAGAGGATTCAGCACAAAGGGCTGGTGAATTAAGTTTCAAGACAGCATCCGCATGGTTTGAGCCTATCAATGAATGGACGAGAGTTTCGGCAACATTTACAACGGAAGAGCTACGGTATTGCAGCGTAGCAATGTGGATAAATGGAACAAAGCCCGCTACATTGTATATCTGCCACCCGAAGCTCGAAGAGGGCGACACTGCAACGCCATGGTGCGCCTATGACGGCACGGTGGAAGCGCTGTTGGCGAGTGGATTTAGTCTCAAAGACAAGGAATTCACTGCTACGTCTGACAACTTTAAGGTGCAGAACAACAAGGGCGAGCAGACGTTTATGATTGACAAAAACGGTCACATCAACGCTAACCTCATATCCGCAGAAAGTATCTCCGCACAAAAGATAGCGCAGCCGTTTGTAGAGCAGAAGTCGTTTGACTTGTTAATGACAAGTCCGTCACTGTCGTGGTATATTACAGACGTCAAAAATATCAATGGTGGATACGTGCTTGCTTCCGAACTTAACGGTGCTGTATTAAACATCTACAACTACACCACTGGCACAATAAAGTTTTATTCAACATTTGCTATAGATGAAACAAAATATCATAATAAAACAGTAAATGTACTTGTGGAAATAGAACCAGGAGCCATGTTTCGGGCGATAGGTGTGCCAATTGAGGGTGTGGATATGTTTGTCGGCAATAAGACGACAACACTTGTTGCTCTCGTGCCGCTCGTGCCAATGGAGCTAACGAGCTTAAATGGAGATGTGAGAGCAAGATATGTAGGAGTGGTCAAAGGATTTTTGACAATTAAATAAGAACAGCCTCTCCCCCTGCCCCCTCCCCGAAAGGGAGGGGAGTAGATAGCAAAACCATCAACTGGTGAACTTGTCAACTCGTCAACTAAAGAACTAAAAAACTAAAAAACTAACGAACTAAAAAACTCATAAACTCAAGAATATGAACTCAAACGAAACATGCAACTGCGCTGCCGAAGGAAAAACCTCGAGCGCAAAAGGGTTAGTAAAAATCAACTACAAGGAAGACTTCGAGCTGGTGGTAGAACTGCTGGCTGGTGACAAACCGTACCAATTGGGCGATGAGGATTTCAGCATAGACTTCATCGTCATGGCGAGCCGATACACCGTGGGGCGAACCGCTGGCGTGTGCGAGCGATGCTCGGTAGACGGCAACAAGGTACGGTGCTTCATGGACAGCCATGGCTTGCCACCGGGTGAGCTGCATGCCGAAGTAAAAGTGAACACGCCTAACCCTAACTATGCAGACGGCAAAAGACTTAACGTGGCGATAGCAGAGGGCGTGGTGCTGCTGGTAAAGGATAACACACGCTTTGATGGTGCTGTAATAAAAGCAAATATCCCTGTTGCGCTGGTGGACGCCTACCAGTTGGCAAAGGAACACGGATATAAGGGTACGATTGATGAGTATTACTCCACCTTTAGCGATGTGTCGGCATTGCTGGAAAGCGTGCGTGGCATGGCAGAGAAAGAACGGGAAAGAATTACCTCAGAGGAAGCAAGAAATAAAGCCGAGCAGCAACGACAGGATAATGAAGACACACGTCAGCGGGCTGATAAGGATAGGACTACCGATGAAAGCAATCGTGCGAGTGCAGAAGTAGAACGAACCAAGGCTGAACAGCAACGGAAAGAAGCGGAAGAGGCACGGAATAAAGCTGAAAGCTATCGTGCGAGTGCCGAGGGGAAACGAATAACGGCAGAGAAAGAAAGAAGTACAATATTCTCTTCCATGCAGGAGGATATCAACTCAAAGATAAAAGAAGCCAATGCTGCCACGTCTGACCTCAAGAGCATCAAGGAAAGCACTGTTGCCGCAGCAAACGGTGTAAACGAAGCAAAAACAAATGCCAACGAAGCTGCACAGCAGGCACGGGTAGCCGCCGAGAACGTCAAGGACGGAGAGAGCGGCATCCCACGTCAGGCACTTCACGGCACGGGTGATACGACATTCTCGCTCAGGCCGAATATCATGGAGGTGTGGGGCGTGGTGTCAGAGTTGAACTTATCTCTCGCACCAGCCATAGACGAGGAATTTGTGACGGAATATTTGTTTGAGTTCACCTGCCCAGCCGACAAAGGGACATCTCTTAACTTGCCCGCAGAATTGAAGTGGTATAATGAGTATGTTGTTGTTCCTGAAGCAGGCAAGACGTATCAAGCGAGCATAGTTAATCATGTAATTGTTATGGGTAGAGCGTAGGAGGTAGAATATGAGTGAGATAAGAAGACGCCTTATGGCACAGAATTGGGAAAACACCCCGATACATTTTGACAATCAGGATTTGAAGAGATTCTGTGTGGAGAATTTCGGAGGTGAAAATGGAATTACAGATAAGAAGTACGGACTCACTGGTGTGAGTGGATGTGCTGGAGAATTTACATTCAAGCAAGCTGCAGCGGTGACAAATACGGAGGATTATGTTAATCTTCATACAAGTTTAAAGCTGGACGTTATTGACTTAAGCCTGTTTGTTAATGTAAAGCAACTCGATGGGACATTAAGGAATAAATATAAAATCCAACGATTTGTATGCCCTCCGAACTTGGAGAGGCTTGGAGGATGGTCTTATTTCCTATATCAACACAAATGCCATGTTGTTATACCCAAATCGGTGATAGATATACCCTATATAACCATCGGCACACTCAAAGAACCTATTTTGCAAGAGGGTAATCCTATATACACGCAAACAGAGGAAGGGTACATTATGGGTAAGGGAAGGTTTATGTATATGCCGTACAAGTTAGATGCGTATGTCGTTATTCCACGTGGAATTAAATTAGTAGAAGGATTTGTGTTGAAACCAAATATAGATACATTAGTCATTCCGCCTACTATGGAGGATTTATTTGTCGAAAATTGGAATTACCAAATTATATATGCCGACAGTGACCCTTCTTCAAGTAGATACCCTCGTACGTTGGTCATTTTCAACAAGTCGCTATCGCTTGGAAAAGGAAAGTGGGATTTAACACAAGTTTTAGACATCTATGTTCCTGACGAGCTTGTTCAATGGTATAAGGATTCTATAACTACATATACCGTAGTGAGAGATAAGATACATCCTGTCAGTGAGTATCCAAAGCTTGACTATTTAAAGACAAAAATCAATATAGAGGAATATGGAAGACTGGATTAATAAATAAAAATAAAGTAACATGCAATACAGTAAGATAATCAACGACCAGAGAGTGATATTCAGTGGCGTCCTCGTTATTGGCGACCGCCAAGTGATTAACCCCACGCACGACCAACTCATCGCTGCGGGATGGGAAGAATACACGCCACCACCTGTAGAACCACAGCCACAGACGGAGCCAGATCCAAGCGTGGTGCTTGACAAGATGAAGGCCATCACGGCAGAGCAGTTTGTAATGGCCATGCCCGATAACAAGGCGTTATTGTACAAGGAGCTATTCCCAACGTGGCATAGCTATATCGGTAAGGAGCTTAAGGCCGATGCGAGGGTGTACTACGACGACAAGCTCATCAAGGTAAGACAGACACGGTGCAGGCGCAATATCCGCCATCTGTAGACACTGCAGCCCTTTATGTTGGGATAGTCGATACGACCGTCGATGGGACCTTGGGGACAAGAGAAAACCCGATTGCATTCAGGCTGAACATGGAGCTTGAGCAGGGTAAGTTCTACAAGCAAGATGGTGCAGTGTACAAATGCATTCGCTCACTTGCAGCGTGCTACTGGAATCTGAAAGATATCGTTGGAAACTACGTGGAGAAAGTTTGAACATTCAACTTTGAACTTTGAGCTTTATGGTTAGCGATGCTTTGAACTCGTGAACTATTAACTCGTCAACTGAAAGACTAAAAAATATATGCAAAGAAATACGAAAGAATGGATACAATACGGCTCGGCGATAGCCTTGCTAACAAGTGGTGTAGCAATGGCTTTCTTGAGCTTCTTCTTGAATGGCGGCGACTTGAAAGATAGCGTACTGTGGTATGTGAGTCAAACGCTCGTGTACGCTGGTTCTATCTTTGGCGTCGGCATTTACGTGCAGAGTAAGTGGGGAGAGGTGAAAAACTATGTAGACAAACGTCTGCGTGATAACTTTGATGAAGATGAAACTCAGAGCAAGTAATCTGTTAATTCAGAAGTTAAAAGAGTTTGAGGGACTTCGCTTGGTAGCGTACAAGCCCACGAAAGCCGAGCGGTGGTATACCATTGGCTACGGACACAGTGCTGGCGATGTGCGTGCAGGAATGCGCATTAACGAGGAAAAGGCGGAAGAACTGCTCAAGCGTGACCTTTTCTTTGTGGAGAGATTTATAAACGGCATACCAAAGGTAAAAACGCAAGGTCAGTTTGATGCGTTGGTGTCATTTACCTACAATGTAGGGGTTGGAAATCTGAAACGCTCTACGCTATTGAAGAAAATCATGCACGATGCGCCCACGGAAGAGATACAACGAGAGTTCATGAAGTGGGTGTACAGCGGAGGGAAAAAACTGGACGGGCTGGTGAAAAGAAGACGGTGGGAAGCAGAAAGGTACGGACTTTGAACACTGAACTTTGAGATTTGAACTTTATAGTTAGCAAGGCTATCGGCTCGTGAACTATGAACTTGTAAACTAAAAGTAATAAAGGCGTTCTTTGACATAGTGGGACTGCAATTGATACAAAGTATAAAAACAACTATATCGTTGTATTTTATGTTAAAAAAGTTGCATTATACAACGATTTCGTTTAACTTTGCACAAAAAAGATGGCGACTAAGCAGGACGTGGAGCGTTTTTTACACAATTTCCATGTCAAACTTTCAGTGTTCGGAATTGTTTTCCGTGATGACCGTGGAAAGAATATGCAAACTCTGTTGGAGCTGGAAATAACCCCAAAGTATCGGGAGGACATTATCAAGGATTTGCGTTCTGAGGACTATGTGGAAGGTCCCGTCACAGACACCTTGAACCGTATGGGGGATATGTGGGTTTTTGGACGTGATGTCAAAGGGCATGATGTATATATCAAAATATCAATGGGCATCGAGGGTTCCTCCACTATTTGTATTTCATTTCACACGGCAGAGCATAAACTTGACTATAAATTCAAATGATTATGAAGAGTCCATTTACCGGTGGTAAGGCAGTTCTATGTTATGAGAACCGTGAAGCCACATTCAGAAAGGAACGCTTTAATTATGTCCACCGTTATTATAAGTGTTCTGATACAGGAGAGTTTTTCACCACGACAAAGATAGACTATGTTAATTTGATGCAAATACATAATCAATACCGCATTAAATACGGAATTCCATTCCCAGATGAAATAAAAGCCACAAGAAACCATTATGGGTTTTCAGCAAGTAAAATGTCTCGCATATTAGGATTCGGAGAAAATACCTATAGACTGTACGAGAACGGAGACATGCCTAATATCGCAAACGGGAGAACATTGATGGCCATCCAGTCGCCATCTGTTTTCATGAAGTTTTTGGAAGATGCCAAGGGCGAGCTATCTATCGAAGAGTACAACAAGGCCGTCAACAGGATTTCCGGCGAAGACAGAGTCCAAAAGTTTCTTGAAAGGTTGGTTTTTGGCGGCAAGCCCCGTGGGATATTCAACGGCTATACATACCAGTCTATAAGCAAACTAAAAAACGCCATTCTGTATTTTATTGAAAAAATGAATGGAGTGTTTGTTACCAAGATGAACAAGTTACTGTTCTTTGCCGATTTTGTTTCTTACAGAGAGAACGGCCAAGCTATTACAGGTCTGTCGTACAAAGCAATACAATTTGGTCCGGTACCAGAGTATTGGGATTCTATTTACGGACTGATTGAAGATATTGACCAAGTCATCGTTGATTTTGGAAATGGAAATTCAGGACAGAAATTGGTGTCTAAAATATCTTTTGACGCATCAGTGTTTACTCCGGAGCAAATGAGCGTGCTGGAACATGTGTGCACGATATTCTATAATGACACATCCTCAAAAATATCAAATAGAAGCCATAACGAAGACGCTTGGAAAGAAAATGTAGATTGTCACGACATTATCAGTTTTGACTATGCGTTTTCTTTAAAAGAGGTTTAATCGAACAAACTCGGTCAGGTTAGTTTTCCAAGTCAGCGGCAGTCCCACATTTGTTGAGATTGCCGCTTTTGCGTAAATGATAAAAACAGACAATATGAGAGGAAAGAATATTTATCTACTTGGAATGGTTTTAACGCTGCTTTCGCTGACTGGCTGCAAGACCGTTAAATTTGTGCCTGTGCCAGAGTATCATACATTATACAAAACGAGGGTGGACACGGTGCAACGGTGGGACAGCGTGTACTGTCGTGACAGCGTGTTTACCGCTGCAAAAGGTGATAGTGTGTTTCTGACAAAGACGCATTGGCGTGAGCGGTTCAGAAACGTTTACCATATCAAGGCGGACACTGTTATGCAGTGTGATAGCATTCGTGTACCTTACCCTGTGGAAAAACCGCTAACCAAGTGGGAACAGTGGAAGATGGATGCTGGCGGCTGGGCAATGGGGGTGGCAGCTGTGCTGGTTATCTTAGTCATTTTGAAAGTGACAAAGATAGCGTATAAGATATTTGTTTGATGCAGAAACAGAAAAGTTGTTACAGCAGGTAAACCCTGCGAATATTTCCGCATGGGTGTGCGAGCAAATCAAAGAGAATAACAAATAATAGCGAGATGACAGTAACTTGTATTTATCTTCAAATAATAGTAGTTATGTTTTCTCGCTATCTTATTTTAATCAGTTTCTGTGCATACGACGTTCAATCCTTTTCTGTGGTAACTTGTATGCCTGAAAGATTATCGAGTATTATACGGAAAGCTACGTCTGCATGCTTTCTCATTATCTTCAGATAGTTGAAAATAGGGCGATTGCTCTTTACTGACTGTCCGATGCAGTACTCTAACACTTCAAGACTGATGCCAAGGTCGAAGCCATGTTGTACGAATGATTTTCGTGCAGAATAATAGCATACTTTATTATAGTCAGGCAGGTTGAGGTCTTTGGCAAGGCTCTTTATAGAGCGTGTGACATAAGCAAGAAAATTTTTATAAGAGAATTTATAACCGAAGTCGAGCCTGCCTGTATTACGGTTCATCCATTTATTTATAAGCTCTTTTGCTTCAGGTTGAAGGGTGAAGGAAATGCGTTTATCTGATAGCTTCATATTACGAGACTTATGCCGAGTGTACTCTAAGACTGAAACACCTCTAAAATCAATATCAAGGAGGTCAATAAGGTTCATACCACCGAGATAATAGGATAGCATAAAAATATCTCGTGCAATCCTTTGTTTTTTCAGTCGAGGGTGTGCATCTCTAATGGCTCGTACAGACTCTACTGATATATCAATTTCCCGTTCTGTATCTGCTGGTCGCTTCCAGTATGTAAATGGATGTACGTCATAGGTAACGAGTTGCATTCTAATGGCACGATTTATGATTGTGCGTGTCATAGAAATGGTCATACTGATATATGTTTGCGATAGTCCTTTTCGTTTTAGCCAGCGTTCAAATTCTGATATGGTAATAGTACTAACCTCTGAAAGAAATACGTCACCGTGCGTAAAATCTAAGAAGAGCCTTAACGAGTTTTTGAGCATGCCAGCATAGGAGCTACGACCATCCTCTGTTAGTTCTTTCTGATAATGTTCAGAAACTTGTTTGAAAGTCACTTTAGAAGAGTGCGAACGCATTGATTTTAGAAGGTCACGAAGCTCCTTGCAAGTGTAGTCATCTGGAGAGTCGATACGCTGCAGTCTTTCTTCATAGTCATTAAGGAGGTTGCGGAGTTTAATATTTATTTCGTGTGCGTTCGGAATTCTTACCACGATACCGTTATCGAACTCTGAAAATGTGTTAACAGAATAAGGTGTGACGATGTAATGTGTTTCGGATCTATGACCAACGGAAATACGAATTTTATATGAGCCATTTTTTGCCTTTGTGTGCTTTAGCACTGCGAGTTTTATTGTTGCCATTATGCTTTCTTATTAAAAACGAATAGAAAAAACTTGCTCCACCGTCCAAATTTGGACAAAATAAGCGTTTTTTTTATTCCCGAGTAGCTTAACGGCTGTAAAGCGGAAAAGCGAAAAGTACCTAAAACCCAATAATATAGGGACTTTTCGATGAGTGATTCCGTTGGGGTTCGAACCCAAGACCCACAGCTTAGAAGGCTGTTGCTCTAATCCAACTGAGCTACGGA